>CAZRXJ010000048.1:0-8872 GCA_964604025.1 uncultured Saprospiraceae bacterium
ATATCTTTTTTCAAGGACCAGTTATCTTCTGGTAATGGATTATCCAGTGCTACTGCAAATCTAAAATTAGGAAAGCTCTTTTCGATGGCCCTGAACTCTTCAATATAAAAAAGTTCTTGTTTAGTTCTACCGCCATAAAAGAAAGTTACCTTTCTTCCTGTCTTCAATGTATGAAACAAATGATACAAATGGGATCTCATCGGTGCCATACCAGCACCTCCTCCAATGTACAACATCTCACTTTCAGTCTCTTTTATAAAGAACTCGCCATAAGGACCAGAGATCGTTACTTTATCTCCTGGTTTACAACCAAATACATACGATGAACAGATACCTGGGTTAACATCCATCCATCCACCTTTTGCTCTATCAAATGGAGGCGTTGCAATTCTAATAGTCAATGAAACTATGTTGCCTTCTGCTGGATGATTAGACATAGAGTATGCGCGAAACACCTCCTCATCATTGACCATCTTCAGGTCCCAAAGTTTGAAATTATCCCAATCCTTTTGAAATTTATCTGGTGAGTCGTGATAATCTGGATGCGCGGTGATATCCATATCTTTATAATCAACTGTAATGGATGGAACATCAACTTGTATATAACCTCCAGCTTGAAAGTCTAGGGTTTCACCTTCTGGCAACTTAACAATGAACTCTTTGATAAATGTGGCAACATTATAATTAGAAATCACTTCACATTCCCACTTCTTAATTCCAAACACCTCTTCTGGAACTCTAATCTCCATGTCTTCTCTAACTTTTACTTGACATGCTAATCTTTTATTTTCGGCAGCTTCTTTTCTAGAAAGGTGATTCATTTCTGTAGGAAGTACATCACCTCCGCCACTATCTACATGGCATTCACACATGGCACAGGTACCACCGCCCCCACAAGCAGATGGAAGAAATACGTTTTGGTCAGATAAAACGGAAAGTAATGTACTCCCTGGCTTTACAATCAGCGGATTTTCGGTGTCGCCATTGACAACTATGTTGACATCTCCCTGTGCAACTAACTTCTTATTAGCATATAGAAGAATGTAAGATAGCCCCAATATAACTGCACTAAAAACGGCTATTGCCATCAAGATTGTAATCATAAACTTCTTTTTCTTTTTACAATTTAATTTCCGCTAATCGCTGCTGGATCTATACCCAATAAACTTAGAAAAGCCATACCCATCAAACCTGTAAGTAAAAATGCCATACCTAGTCCTCTTAAAGGCGCAGGAACCGCTGAATATTTTATTTTTTCTCTTATCGCTGCCAAAGCTACGATAGCTAAGAACCAACCAAATCCTCCACCTAATCCAAAAGCTACCGTCTCGCCAAAATTATATTCTCGAGATACCATGAATAATGAGCCACCAAGTATAGCACAGTTCACTGTGATCAATGGTAAGAAGATGCCTAGCGAATTATAAAGCGAAGGAGAAAACTTTTCAATTATCATCTCAACTAATTGCACCATAGATGCTATCACAGCGATAAATAATATAAACCTCAAAAAAGTTAAGTCCTGTCCTAGAATGCCTGTCTCGTCTAGGAGGTAAGTGTTGATCAACCAATTGATTGGCATCGTTATGCCCAGAACAAAGATTACTGCTAATCCTAACCCAAAAGCAGTCTTCAATGTCTTGGATACTGCTAAGAACGAACACATTCCCAAAAAGTATGAGAGAATCAAGTTCTCTATGAAGGCAGCCTTTATAAATACATTTAATAATTCCATGCTTTATAATTTTTTAGGAGATGTCAACTAATTTGGAATTCCATGATCTATGTACCCATATTAATATTGCTATAAGAAACATAGCTGCTGCTGGGAGAACCATCAGGTTGTTGTTAGAATACCAACTGAACCATGAGCCTTCTGCCAAAGTATTGATCATATACTCTGGTGTAGTTCCGATAATCTTCCACTCTATCGGAGATCCTGCAAACAATGATCCCTTTCCAAATAGCTCTCTGAAAAATGCAACTATTATTAGAATCACACCATAACCTACTCCATTTCCTACTCCATCTAAAAATGACTTCCAAGGACTATTGGCCATGGCAAAAGCTTCAAGTCTTCCCATCACTATACAGTTAGTGATGATTAATCCTATGAAGATTGAAAGTTGCTTATATATGTCATAGTTCACCGCTTTAAGTGTCAACTCAACTACGGTGACTAAGGTCGCTATGATTACAAGTTGTACAATCATTCTAACCTGCTTCGGTATCGACTTTCTCAGAAGTGAAGTGAAGAGATTAGAAAATGCACATACAAATATCACAGCGATAGATATTACAATCGAGGGTACCAAGAGCGTAGTTACTGCAAGTGCACTACAGATACCTAAAACTTGTACTGTGATCGGGTTGTTATCATTAAGAGGATCTGTCAGAAGCTTACGCTCCTTTTTTCCAAATGTAAAAACTCCTTCTTTCTTTTGAACAGCAGTTTCTGCCATATCAATTATGATTTACTTACTGATTTAAAATAAGGCATATAGTACTTAAGACCATCATATAGCATATCGGATACACCGTCGCATGTTACAGTTGCTCCTGAGATTCCATCAACTTCGTATTTTGGGTTTCTTGCTCCTCCCTTTCTAACTACAACTGATGTATACTCACCATCACTATTGTAAAGACTCTTTCCTTGAAATTGTCTTGGAAATCCTGGATTATCCTTAATCTCTGCGCCAAGACCTGCCGTCTCTCCAGTGTGATCAAAAGATGCTCCTACTACAGTAGAAAAATCATCCTTCAAAGCGATGTTGCCCCATATCTCATCCCAGAGGCCACTACCTCTAACTGTTACGATATAAGTCTTCTCTCCGCTATCTTCATATACATATACTGGAAAAAATCTATCAGCAAGTGGTCTTTTCTTTTCTTTCTTCATGTCGACATGTTCGGCTTGGCCTCCCTTGTATCCTCGATCTTCCACTTGTTCAGTAGTAATGTTCTCGCCATTAGCGTTGACAACGAATTGTGTAATCTTATTGTCAAACAAGCCTTGAACTTCGTCATCTGGCAAATCTGATGCTTTGACATTATCACCCAGCTTTGTTTGAATCGCAGCCAGAACAGCCTTCTTATTGAAGATGGCCTCATTTTTCTTGTGTATCGGCTTTAGAACCGTTGTCATACCTGCTAAGACTGCGGCTACTACCACGGTCATGATCAGGACGAATAAGTATATACGCATTGTTTCACCCACGAGCTAATCTTTTTGACATGTGAGAATCTAACACCAACCTATCAAGAAGAGGTGCAAAAGTATTTAAGAAAATGATAGCCAACATCCATCCTTCTGGATATGCTGGATTCAAAACTCTAATGATCATACCTATAAAGCCTATTAAAAACCCATAGGCTATTTTTCCTCTATTGGTTGATGCTGCCGTAACAGGGTCAGTTGCCATAAAGGCCATTGCAAAAAAGAAGCTGCCCATGTAAAACTGATAATACCATGGAACATTCATAAATGGTGTTGCGTCCCATCCATTGAGGATCATACCCATCAACGCTGCGCCTACCACCATACTCAACATAATCCGCCAACTTGCTATGCCTGTTATCAATAAAAATGCTGCTCCTATTAAGATAAATGGTTTAGAAGTCTCTCCTATAGATCCTGGGATGGTACCCCACCACATCTGACTTGCACTATAGACCTCTGTAACTCTCTCCCATCCGCCTTGATAAGCAAGCGCAAGAGGTGTTGCACCTGTATAACCATCAAGTACTTGACCGCCATCAAAAGTGTCTATTCCTATCCATCCGAATAAGCCATTGAATAAGCTATGCGCCCATCCATAATCAGCCACTACTCCATCTCTTATATTTTCGAATCCTGAGATCCAAACATCATCACCAGATATTGAAGTCGGGTAAGCAAAGAATACAAAGAGGCGCGACATTAATGCCACATTCCAAATATTCATACCTGTTCCGCCAAAGGCTTCTTTTACAAGTATAACGGCAAAAAATATAGATAGAACCAGAATCCAAATTGGAAGATCTGGAGGCATGATGAGTGGTATCAAAGCCCCTGTAACTAAGTAGCCCTCCTCTACTGCATGTCCTCTCTTAGAGGCATACCAAATCTCTATACCAAGTCCAACAACATTGGCTACTATGAATAAAGGTAGCAGCTTTATCAATCCATACACTAACTTAAGGTGAAAGCCTTCAAGAATACCAACATACTCGCCCATAGCTGCGAAGTGCTGATGACCTAAGTTATACATGCCAAATACATAACACAATTGCATGGCAAGAACTACATGAACCATAGTTCTCTTTAAGTCCATACCATCTTTTATATGAGTACCCCCTTTACTAACATTGTTAGGTGTAAATAGAAAAGTAAAGACCGCATCATAGCCAGTATGTAAGATCGGCCTCTTCTTTTTATCAGGCTCGATCTTTTTAAATGTTTCTAATATTCCCATGAATTTTTCTTTATTCAATCTATGTTATGCGTCCTCTCTCATCATATCAAGTCCACCTCTTAAGATGCTTTGCAAAGGCATCTTAGATGTACAAGTGAATTCACAAAGAGCAAGATCTTCTTCACTTAATTCATATATACCTAAGCCCTCCATCTGTTCAAAATCTCCTGTCATAATAGCCTTCATAAGGTGTTGAGGAAAAATCTTCATAGGAAGAACTTTTTCATATTGACCGCTGACAACAAATGCCCTCTTCTCTCCATGTGTGTTGGTATCACCATCAAACTTTAGATTGGGAAATAAAAAATTAGGGAATGTCTTTGATATGGTTGGCCTTGGAGCTAGAGGCAGTAGCCAACCGAACATCTCATAATAGTCTCCTTCTTTGATGGCTGTGATCTGATCCGTCCGGCTACCTAAAAAAGTATCTTCTCCTGTTGCCTGACCAGAGAGAACATCTCCTTCAATTATTCTATTCTTTCCTTCGGTTAATTGTCCAGCAGTTAGTTCTTCTATACTTGCGCCTATATGTGTTCTTACATATTTAGGTTCTTGTATTTGAGCGCCTGCGATCGCAACTATTCTTTCTGCATTATATCTTCCTTTATAAACGAGCTCGCCTATAGTAACAACTTGCTGTACTGTCAATGTCCAGACTTTATCTCCTACATTTATGGGTGCGACATGATGTATCTGTACGCCAACATTTCCGCTAGGGTGCTTGCCACTGAACCAATGTTTTTTGCAATTAGTTGCATCGGTAAAAGCTTTAGAGGGCGCCTCTTCACCTCTTGCATCAAGTCCAAGATAAACCTCTCCAGAAGTTAATCTTGCAAGTGTATCAATACCTTTTTGAAATGCTTCTTCATTGCCTTGGATAACAAAACTTAGATCTGGTGCAAGCGGCGCACTATCAAAAGTTGATATAAATATATTTTTAGGTTCGCTATCTGGATCTGGTATCACATCAAATGGGCGCTCGTTGATCATAGACCATCCTCCTGACTCACATAAGAACTCGACAATCTCTTCCCGTGACCCTTCATTAATACTTGGTGGGTCAAATTGCTTATATGCTATATCTCCACTACCCTGGATTATTATATCAGTTATGGCTCTTTTGTCACCTCTTCTGACTTCTAAGACTTCTCCACTGACGGGTGACACAAACTTTACTCTATCATCTTTTTTATCATGAAAGATCACATCACCAGCTTTTACTTTATCACCAGCAACTACGACAACTTTGGGTATCGGGGCCATACCTCTATAGTCAGTCGGCTTCACAGCATAGCGATTGACAGCACCATCATCAATAGAATGAGCAGCTTCTCCATTAAGGAAAATGTCGTGTCCCTTTTTTAATCGGATAACAGGATCTCCATTTGCGTAAGCGGGACCACTTGACTTCCAAAGTTGATTAATTGATGGAACCAAAGATTTCTTTTGGTCAGCATCCATGTCTGTCTTCGTTGCTTCAAGTTGTATAAAGTTCTCACTTAACATCAATATCGCACTCACCAAGATGAGCGCACCGACGATAACAAGCATAGCAATCACATATACTTTGCCGCTTGATTCTGCGGATTGTGCGCTAAGTTGTGAAGTCGAGAATATAAGTAGGAAAAAAATGAAGAATGAAGACGCAATTCTACGGAATGATTGCATTATTTAGTCGCTTCTAATTTGAGCAACAAAGATAGCACGCTTTATATAGAAACAGAGTGAACAGAAATCTATCGACAGAGCTTAATCTTATTTAGACTCAATCAACTTAGCTTTTGTATGTGATCCGATAGATTACATCCGCAAAGTCATCAGAAACCAACATAGAGCCATCTTCCATAAACTCCAGATCTACAGGTCTTCCCCAAGCTTCATCTTTCTCTTCATCTAACCATCCATCAGCGAAAGGCTCATAGCCAGTAGATTGGGAAGAGGCGTCAACAGGAACCATTGTGATTCTATAACCACTTTTTTTACTTCTATTCCAGCTACCATGTTCTGCTATTAGGGCTGTATTAGATAATGTACTTGGAAACATGCTTGATTTGCCAAACTCTATCCCTAGTGGTGCAACATGTGCTCCAAGGTTTTGTGCTGGAGAGATATAAGAATCACAAGTCTTGTTTTTGCCCAATACTGGGTCAAGAAGATCTCCTTGATGACAATATGGATAGCCAAAATGTAAATTATCTTTTGGTGCTCGGTTTAACTCACACGCAGGAACATCATCGCCTAACATATCTCTGCCGTTGTCCGTGAACCAAAGTTCTCCTGTCTCAGGATGCCAAGTAAATCCTACTGTATTTCTGACTCCTTCATGAACAATCTCTCGTCCACTGCCATCCGAGTTAATCCGTGTTATAGAATTGAATACTCTATCATCTGACTCACAGATGTTACATGGTGCTCCAACTGGAACATATAATTTGTCATCTGGACCAAAAGCTATATACTTCCAACCATGGTGTGATTCTGTTGGATACTCATCATAAATCACAATGGGCTCTCCTGGATTATCAAGTTTGCTTTCTATATTTTCAAATTTCAAGATGCGATTGACCTCTGCCACATATAGGTCGCCATCTTTGAAAGCAACACCATTGGGCATATTGCCATCTTTCATTAAGGTATAAGTCTTGTCCCCCTTATAGTCTCCATCTGTATCTTGTATGGCATATACTCGGCCATCACCTCTTGTCCCTACATATACAGTCCCTGATGGGCTGATGGACATAGATCTGGCATTGGTCACATCTGTTGCAAACAACTCAATTGCAAATCCTTCAGGAAGATTGATTTTATCTAATGGCAGTGATGTTTCTTCAGTCACTTCTGTTTCATCATCTTCTACCTCTTCTTTGGCAGGCGGATTAATCGTATCACAAGCTATTAAAAAAGAAGTGAGCAACATCCAATAGAAAATACGCATGACTAAGTTTATTTAATTCGGTAGCAAAGAAAAGGAATGTCCGCGGTATTTGTCATTATCTATCATAACTCTTAATGACTTAAAGGTTTTAATCGGATCATCCACAGTCTTAGAGTTGACAATAAATGCCGGCGCAAAACCTGCTGGATCAATAATCAGTTGATTGATTACTTTAATCTTACCATTTCCGATGTCTATGAACTTCCAGTATCCTTCGCAGTACTCCATCTGGATAAGGTCAGGATTTGTCTCAAATTCATCTGTTAGACATTTGACTTCTACTTTTAAGGTTTTAGATGTTGACTCATATGTTAAATTGTTATCAAAAAGACCATCTCTGTCCCTTGCAGGAAATGGTAAATCAAACTTGACATATGTAACATAGTGGTTGCCTTCATCAAGTACCACCTTAATATCAGATGTCCCTGGAAAAAGTTTTGGATGTACAGAAAAGTCCTTGAACAATGCCAACGCTTGAGATAATGTAGCCTTGATCTCCATTTCAGCTTTGTATTCTTTGAATTTTATACCAGGTTTATTTCTTGTATAGGCCATTATGCCATCCTCCTCTTTTTCTAACTCCCACTCCGTTTGTGCCTCTAGCTGGCATGTAAAAAGTGTCATCAGAACAGTGGCTAAGGTTATGAGTTTTCTTGATTCCATAAGTGTATTAGTTCGCTTGTTATCATTGCAGTAGCACCCCATAGTATCTCTCCTGATATATCAAAATACGGAACTCCTTTCAAAGTGTGTCCTCTTACAGTTAAAGAAGTTGTCTTGATAATGTCTTCAGGATGGTCAAAATATGACATAGGAATTTTTATTACTTTTTCAACTTCTGACTTTTGTAATTTGAGCTCTAAGTGATGCTTCACGTAACCTACGTATGGGAAGACAAGATTGTTGCTAGCATAAACATATAGTTTTGTTAAGTTTCCAATAACTTGGATAGACTTCATTGGTATTCCGATCTCTTCAAAAGTTTCTCGTCGGGCGCAATATTCTAAAGAATCATCTCCTTTCTCCACCCCGCCACCAGGAAAACTTATTTGGCCAGAATGCTGATCCTTTGGATGATGGGGGCGCTTCATGTAGAGTATGTGCCATTGGTCATTGATAGGCATCAGAAGAGCCATAACTGCAGCTTGTCGAGCAGTAGAAGCATCCATATAGTATCGTTCTACTTCTTGTTCTACAGGGCTCATCTTGCGCTGAATCGACTCGCCCGGAAGGGGCAACTTAAGAGCGCTCTCTAAATTACTGATCTGGATATCAAGAAGACTCAGAATCTACCTCTTGTTAGAAAGCCTTAGATACTCCTCTATAGCCATGGTCATGGACGGTGTATCAGGAGTCGGTTGAATATTAATCTCAAGTCCTCGTTGGTCTACTTCTTTTTTGGTCGTGCTACCAAAAACCGCTAAGCGAGTTTCGTTTTGCTTGAAGTTAGGGAAGTTCTCATAAAGAGAAGTAATACCCA
>CAZRXJ010000049.1:0-8822 GCA_964604025.1 uncultured Saprospiraceae bacterium
CCATTGATTTTCACCCAAGGTACTTCGAACACATTGAAGATTATATAGATGACAAGATGTGTGCTATTAATTGTTTTATCAGTCAGACGATGGTGTCAGCAAGACCTTATCTAAGTCCTTCTATAATAGCGTCAACTGCTCAATATTGGGGAAGATTTTCGAACTACGGTATGGTTGAACCATTTGAAGTAATCAGAGCGTAATTAATAACTTTAAAAATAAATAAGATGAAAAATTTAAATGAATTAAAAGTACTGTTAACAGGTGCTGGAGGGCCAGCGGCGATCTGTGCATTCAAGAGTTTAATAAAGACAGGCATGGACATACACATGGCCGACATGGACGGATTATCAGCAGGTCTGTATCTCACAAAAGAGTCTAACCGTCATATTATACCAGGTGGTGTTGAAGAATCATTTGTGTCTAACTTACATAAGATTTGTGTAGACAATAAGATAGATGTCTTGATCCCAACTGTAGATTGTGAACTAATTAAAATCGCAGAACACAAGGAGCTATTCGAAAATTCAGGTATCCAATTACTACTAACTCATCAATCGGTCCTGCATACAATTATGAACAAACACAACCTTCTATTCTCATTGAAGGATAACGTCGCTGTTGGCTCTTTTGACATGTTAAAAAACACCAAAGAAGAAAAATGGAATAATAAGAAGATCGTAGTTAAGCCGGTATCCGGTAGCGGATCAAGAGGTGTTGAATTCTACGATACATTTAATGATATCCCAAGCAGCAAGTTTGAGGAAGACAACTTGATGATTCAAGAATTTGCAAGAGGACCAGAGTATAGTGTAGATGTGATGGTTAGCGAAGATGGAGACATCAAAGCTGCAGTCCCTAGACTTAGAATGAGAACTGACTCTGGAGTATCCGTAACTGGCAAAGTTGAAAAAAATCAAAAAGTAATAGACTATGTTGAGTCTATCATCCATACAATGGGGCTTACATATGTTGCTAACATTCAGGTGATAGATACGCCAGAACATGGTCCAAGACTTATAGAGATCAATCCAAGATTTAGTGGAGGCTTAAGCCTTGTTATCGAAAGTGGAGCTGATACTCCTGTTATGGCCATTAAAGATCTAATAGGAGCAGATGTAGAAAAGGTAGAGGAGTTTCAAGAGATTGCAATGGTACGTACTTTTTCAGAGACATATTTAGATGCTAACGATCTGAAAATCTAATAGTGATCATTCTAAAAGTCATATTAACTCTTTTGGTATTAATCGGTAGCGTTCCGTTATTCACATCGCTATACCAGTTCTCAATGGTAGGATGGCATGGATGGAAAAATCATTATAAGAAAGTTCAGCCATTCTACCCTAAGGTCGCGATCATCGTACCAGCCTGGAATGAAGGAAATGTAATAGGCAATACCATAGAAAGATTATACGACTTAACTTACCCTAAAGATAGCATCAGGATCTATGTAGTAGATGATGCTAGTACGGATCATACGCCTGATGTTGTAAAGAAAAAACATAGAAAATATCCAAACAATGTATTTCATTTGAGGCGGGATAAAGGTGGTCAAGGCAAAGCTCATACTTTGAATCATGGCATCGATATAATACTTGAAGAAAACTGGGCAGAGGCCATGTTGATTATAGATGCAGATGTTCTTTTTGAAAAGAAAGCTCTGAGCAAAATGGCGAGACACTTGGCAGATCCAGAGATTGGATCAGTCACGGCTTATATCAAAGAAGGAAGTGCCCCAGGTAATTATATTACAAAGTGTATAGCATTTGAATATATAACCGCCCAAGCAGCATCTAGAAGAGCACAAAATGTAATGGGCGTGATGGCTTGTCTTGCTGGAGGTGCGCAACTTCACTCTCGTGAAAACATGATTGCTATAGGTGGTAGTATAGATACATCATCTCTTGCTGAAGACACTTTTACAACTTTCAAAACACAACTCAACGGACGTAAGGCCATCTTCGAACCCAATGCACTGGTCTGGGCTGAAGAACCTGATGGGCCAGTAGGCGTATGGAAACAGAGATTGAGATGGGCCCGAGGCAATGTTCAATTGACGAGAGCATTCAGCTATGTATGGTTTAACAAGAGTATACATAAGAAGTTAGGATCTATAAAGTTTGGTATCGTATGGTTTTCAATCATCCTTATGCCCATCTTCATGATTCTAACTTCTATAGGACTAACTGGTTTGTTCTTTGTAGACTTCCCTCTGTCCTGGTATCTCTTTAATCAATTCTGGATTCTAAATTCTATTACATATCTTTTTGTCACCCTTTTTTCTTTCCTTATTGATCCAGTAATTGCGAAGAGATCATGGTTACAGGGGATTCTTTTCCCAGGTGTCATATCGTTAACCATAATTATAATTTCATTGATACCAGGGTTGATGGATGACATTATAATCTACTTAGATGGACTTTCGACGACCATTAGTATATCTACTATAGTTATACTTTTTATGTATACATGGCTCGCTGTATGCATGATACCAGCATGGCTGTCATATAAATTAAATCTAAAGAAGGCGCCAGAATGGATCACAACTAGTCTAATTGTAATTGCGGGATTTGGACCGCTCTTATGTGCGATCACATGGCAATCATATATATCCGAACTTAACAATGAAGAATTAAAATGGGACAAAACAGAGAAAACAGGAAAAGTAACACTCGGCGGTTAAGAGAGTTTGAACAAGAAGTCTATGAAGATCTTATGGTTGAAAAAAACATTGGATACAGACAAGTAGCAGTTACAATCTTTATAGGTTGTCTAGTTGTGTTAAGAGAAGCATACTACCCATCACATCTATACATCAAAGATCTCTTTTTCAAATTGATCGCTATAGTAAATTGAGTTTTTCAATGACCTCACTTCTGTGACTTCTGCTGATAGGAACAATCTCATTGTTAACCAAGATACTTGAATCTTCGATATCAACAATCTTAGAAATATTGATAATATAAGATCTGTGTACTTTGATAAACTTATCTGGAGACAATCTTTCTTCCATATTCTTAAATCTGGAGCGAACAATATGTACTTTCTGGTCTTCCATCTTAACTAGGATATAATCACCTTTGGCCTCTACAACACATATCTTGTCTACAGATATTCTAACAAGACGTTTGTCTGTATTTACAAATATCTCATCTTTATAGATGCTTTTAGTCTCTGAGGATATTGCAGATATAGATTCCTTAGTAACATTGTGATTCCTTATACGCTCTACAGCAGATAAAAATCGAGGAAATGTAATAGGCTTCAATAAGTAGTCTACAGCTTCTACTTCAAATGCTTCTAAAGCCTTACTTGGATCACTTGTCGTAAATATAACTTTGGGAACCATCTTCATCGCCTTGATAAAATCAAATCCATCGAGATCTGGCATATGAATATCAAGAAACATCAAATCAATTTTTTCTATAGACTTAAGGTCGTCTACCGCAAGAAGCGCACTTTCATATACTTTGACTATCTCAATATCCGATATCTTCTCACAAAGTCTACTTAGAGAGACTCTTGACATCTTGTCGTCATCGATGATTATGCATCTCATAATTTAGATTTGATGGGTCATTGTTACATGCTATTCAATTATCAATCCACAGGTCTAACAATATGATTTTATAAGAACATATGTAAAATACTTGACATCTTTAACAACCTTATTCTTCTTCACCACTGGATGCAACCTCTTGGACAGGCACATCCAAGGCAATCAAGTCATCTAACATCTCCTCAAGATTGGGCTTAGGTATAAGCTTAGATATACGCTCTACAAGTTGACCGTTCTTAACAAACATAAGTGTTGGGATACTTTTCACTTTGAAGTATTGACTCAATCCTGGATTTTGATCTACATTGACCTTTCCGATGACTACGGTCTCTTTATATTCTGTTGCAAGTTCATCTATGATCGGCCCCATCACTTGACATGGGCCACACCAAGGAGCCCAGAAATCTATCAAGACCGGTCGCTCACTTTTAGACACTAATTCATCAAAGTTATCGTCAGTCAATACAACTGTATCCAGTACCTTTTCTTTCTTTTTCCAAAACATAATCGAAGATCTTACTACTTAAAAAAATGCATATCCAAATGTAAAATTAGTATTCCAACTATCAGTCAAACTATTGCGTCCATAGGCAAATTGAAAAGGTCCAAGAGGAGACTTTACTCCAAGTATTGCACCTACACCCCATAGACCTATATCGACCTCTCGATCATCTTCACTCAATCTAAAAGCTGTTCTACCATCCAAATAGTCTGCTCTTATCGATCCATATACACTTCCAAATAAATTGATACGTATCACTCCTCCAACTTTGAAAAACCGCTGCATGTGCAGTTGGTGTGTATTAAGACCAAGCATGGCTATACTTTTATAATTTCTATCCTCTAATCCACCGATTCTATAATTATCTATGAGGGAACTAGTTGATTTATAACCACCAGCAAGGTCAATAGAGACGGCGATCTCTTTTGATAGACTCGCAACAGCAGTGCCTTTGATATGTCCATCGATATACAGTTCATCATCAGGAACCGAAAGAGGATTTTCTCGACCCGTTATCAACTGATTATTAATTGGACCATGCACACCACCGGACAATCCTACTCTTATGCCTTTAGTTGGAAACTGTAGATCATTTATGCTGTTGTACAGTATCTCTCCTATGACTACCCCATCTACTCTTTGGTATTTAGAAAGGCCTTCTATATCTAACCCTACCGGTCTGAAGACATAACCGTCGATACCCACCTTGCCCGATATTAGAATTTCATTATTAGGCTCATAACCTACACCAAAGAATCCCTGTGCATTGATCTCAGCATATCGCTCTCTTAATGTCTCCTCATCATAAAGGTTCTGATCATAGCGATGGATCTGTCCTAATATGTTCAGTATAAAATCTTTCTTACTACCCAGACGATAATAGTAGTCCATCTTCGCCCCATAATTCTCCGCCAACCTTAGAGTGGTATACAACACAGATGGCTCATCTATGATATTGCGTAACTCATTGGTCAGTATCAGGGAAGTAGAAGAAGAAGGAAGAAAGTTAAATGTTCCAGATATTGAATTGACCTTTCTGGGTTTAGCCAGCACAGAAAGTATCTTATCGCCTCGACTATTATTTAAAAAAGTATAATTTATATTTTCAAAATGCTTCGTTCCAAATATTCTGGTAATTCCATTTTCTATTCTATCCAATCCAACTTCTCCCGAAGTAAATAAATTTCCATATTTAAAATTAGCCAACGCATCATAAGGACTTCTTATGAATGGAAATCGGGTATCCGTAACATCTACTTTATCAATATTAGAAAGAGATTCTGGTGTGCTAAGCCGATAGGCACTCTGATCTACTGCAAGTTGTTGGATTTTTTCAATTTGTTCTGTTGCAGCGATATATCCCTCCCTAGTCAGAACATCCGTCTGATCAAATCCAAATGAAGGATATTTTTTAACATCAGGTTCTATCAAGATGTCTACCTTCTTCTTCTGATCTTCACTATCTAAGACACCCATCATAAATGCAGATTGATTGAGTATCTCCAATAAGTTGTTAAGTTTTTCTTTCTCTTCTAACTTTGATCCAACATAGACCCCAATGACTATATCCGCTCCCATCTCCAGTACTTCATCAACAGGAAAGTTTCTAATTAGACCGCCATCTACGAGTAACTTGCCATCCATCTCCACAGGTGCAAATACTGAAGGTATCGCCATGCTAGATCTTACGGCTGTACCAAGATATCCATGATCTAAGACCTCTACTTCCCCATTCTCAATATTGACCGAGACACATTTGAAAGGATAGGCTAAGTTTTCAAAGTTGGTGATATCGTGCGCTGGACAAAACATGCGATTAAGCTCAAGGTCCAACTTCTGACTATTTAGAAATCCCTGTGGCAAACTAACACCACCTTTTTTAATCTCAAGGGTTAATCCATATCGATCATGATATGTCTTTTCTGAAGGTGCTATCTCGTGTAACGGCACATCAGTTGCCAACAGCTCTGACCAGTTTTGTTCACGTGTCAAGTCTTCTATCTCTTCTGCCGTCCTACCCATCGCATAAAGACCGCCGATGATGCTACCCATACTCGTCCCTGTGATGTAGTCGATCTTAACACCTTGTTCTTCTAATACCTTCAATACACCGATATGTGCTAATCCATGTGCGGATCCACCACTAAGCACAAGTCCTACTTTAGGTCTACCTTCTTGCGCTTGCAATACAATGGATATTAGAAAAATTAAAATGGTGCTACAGATTTTCACTCATACCTTTTAAAATTAAATCAATCACTCAACAATTGACTACGGTGCCGGGTTTGGAACTGCCGCATGTATCTTGTTGATCTCCTTGATAACGTCTTTTTCTAACTTTACATTTATCGAAGCGATATTTTCTTTTAATTGGTCAAGATTAGTAGCACCTATGATAGTAGCAGTGACAAATCTTTGTTGAGTTACAAAGGCAAGAGACATTTGCGCAAGTGACAAACTATTTCTATCCGCAATTTCTAAATATTTGGCGGTAGCCAGATGACATTGTTCAGATTTGTATCTGGACATACGTTCAAACTGATTGATACGATTGTCAGGCGTATCTTCTTTGCGATGGTATTTTCCACTCAACAGACCAAAGGCCATCGGACTGTATGCTAATAAACCAACTTCCTCTCTTATAGATAGCTCAGCCAGACCTACTTCATATGTTCGATTGAGGAGGTTATATGGGTTTTGAACCGTCTGAATCTTTGTCAGACCACTTAGTTCAGAAGCACGCAGATATTGCATCATTCCCCAAGGTGTCTCGTTGGAGATTCCGACATATCTTGCTTTTCCCGCTTTTACAATCTGATCAAGCCCTTCCATCACTTCTGCGATATTATCCTCCCATCCATCTCTATGATAGTAACCTCTCTTACCAAAAAAATTGGTAGACCTCGATGGCCAATGTATTTGATATAAGTCTACATAATCTGTTCGCAGCCTGCTCAAGTTTTTTTCTAATGCCTCAGCGATATTAGTCGCGTTATAATCTAGATCTGTTCTGATGTGATCAGTGTAAGGGCCCGGGCCACAGATCTTAGTAGCCAATATCAGATCATCTCTCTTACCTCTTTTTTCTAACCAAGTACCTATATATTCTTCAGTTCTACCTTGTGTTTCAGCTTTTGCTGGAACTGGATACAATTCTGCAGTATCGATGAAGTTGACACCTTGGTCCACAGCAAAATCGAGCTGCTCATGTGCTTCTGCTTCAGTATTCTGTTGTCCATATGTCATCGTCCCAAGACAGATAGCACTTACATCAATATCTGTACTCCCAAGTTTTCTGTATTCCATTATTCTGTTTTTCTATGCTTTCAAAGGTAACAACAATGAGTCGCTCAATACTTTGCTTTAGCTGGTAATTCTTATCACAACCGTCCACAGTTTCAGATAGTACATCATCATTTATATCGCCCGTGGGTACTTTCGTGAAATATTCAATGTCCATATATATCTTTCATAGGTATATATACTGATTATAGGGCAATTATCCGTCATATTGTTTTCTATACTCAGAGTTAAGTTACTATATTGCAGCTTCTAATTTTTAACATTAACCACACTAATATTATCAATCTTATGAAGCGCATCCTACTCCTATTTATTACGCTATTGCTCATTGTATCATGCTCAGATGAATTGGAAATCACCTCTGATCCCATCGCAGAAGATCAATCTTTCTCGATCACAGAGATCAACGACTTTATATCTAGTAAGACACAGAAAAATAAAATATTTGATTGGTCAGAGGCGTCAACAGCCATGATCCATAGTGCTGCTGCAGCAAGTGATGAGATTATCGCCATCGGATATACCGCTTCTGGATATGACAACATTGAAGATTACATCGGTACAGAAGATGCTCTTCCTTCCGTTTTTTTAAAACAACGAGATGCTATACTTCAAGATATACTCGAAGAAGAAAGAGTCATATCAGGTGATGCCGAATTAACGCTTACGCAAATTTTACCTTTCGAGCTAGACGATGAGATTCCGACTATAGCTGTCAAGATTACGTCACTCCAGACGTTAGAAAGACTTAGGTCTGATGTCAATATAAGATATGTCGAGCCCATGGGTTATGATCCCACAGAAACGAAAGAACGAGACCTTAAAAGTTCATCAGGATGTGATGGCAATCCATCTAGTCTCAATCCAGGTGACTATACTGCTACCTCTTCTTATAATGCTAAGATTCCATGGAATTTTTCTAATCACAATATTCAGAGTGCGTGGCACTCTTCTAACGGTGACAACATAAGTATATGCATCATTGATACTGGTGCTTCTGATGATCAGAATAATCTTGGAAGTCAGTTTGCTTCTGGAAACTCGGGAGGCAGGTTCATCCATAAGTATAGTACAAAATATTCTGGCTCTTGGTGGTGGAGATCAAAAGATAGTCCACATGATCAATGCGGACATGGCACTTCTATGGCAGGTCTTGCTGCTGCACCATGGAGCACAGATGGCAATGCACTGGGTGTCGCGTACAGAGCCAATCTTGTAACCGTTAGAGCGGTAGAAGATGTCATCATCTCCAGTTCTAATGAAAAAAATGGAGTCAAAGATGCCCTCAAGTTAGCGGGTAATCGGAGTGATGTGAAGATAGTCAGCATGTCGATAGGCAATATTATCTCTTCAGGTACGGTGAAAGATGGGATCTATTATGCTTACAACAGAGGTAAGTTGTTGCTTGCAGCAGCAGGTACATCTACCAGTTTTACTAATTGGGTAGGCGTTATCTTT
>CAZRXJ010000050.1:0-8817 GCA_964604025.1 uncultured Saprospiraceae bacterium
CATCAACCAGACCATGTGAACTCTTGAAGTGATCACCTACCTTTAGCTGTAAGTCCTTAGCCGCTGAAGCACCCAGTGTTACATCATAATTATGAATGAACATTTCGCCTTGAGCGAGATCTACATCATACCATTCTGTTATATCTGTGGTTGTTCCGACGATTCGATAGCCCTTATATGAATCACCCATTGATAAAGGAAGTGCTGCCTTGATTAATGGGTGTCTAGGATTGAGAAATGGTCTTATCTCGCCAATTGATATGTTGCCAGTAGGTGCATCGATATGATACATACTACTTAAGATCAACTGTAATGGACTTCCTTTAGACCCAATAACAAGGTCAACTTCAGCCAGGTTTTTTTCGAAATTCTTCTGAAGTTGGTCTTCTAACAAAAACAACATGGATATCAACCCAACGCCCAATCCAAATAAAACCAAGCTCAGCGTTGTATTGAGTGGTTTGCTCAAAAGATTCTTCCAGGACAACTTCAGTAGATTCATAGGCTGATCAAATTAGTGAAGTTGTCTTTAAGTCTTTGATCATGTGTGACAACGATCAAGGTTGCACCATGATGATCGGCTTGTGACTTAAGTAGTTCTATAACTTGTTCTGTATTATGATCATCAAGAGCTGAAGTAGGCTCGTCGGCAAATATGATCTTAGGTTGATTAGCCATCGCACGAAGTATCGCTACTCGTTGTTGTTCACCTACACTAAGCTGATGTGTTTTTTTATGTTCTTTCCCTTGTAGATTAAGATCAGAAAGGAGCTGTTTTACTTTCTTAGGATTTGGATGTTGTCCTGCTAAGGATTGTGCTATTGTTATATTCTCAGTCACATTAAGAGATCTCAAGAAGTGTGGTACCTGAAAAATCATACCTATATGACGACCTCTAAATCTGTCAACAGCAGCCGACGTCATACTGGTGATATCCTGATCAAGGATTGATATGGTGCCAGATGTTGGTTTTCTAAGTCCCGCCAGTAAGTGTAGTAGAGTCGTCTTACCACACCCCGAAGCCCCTATAATCAAAGTGTGATCGCCCTGATCAATAGTTATATCTGCAAAAGATAACTGTTGACCACCTTCATAGGTATATGAGAGATGAGACGTGCGGATCATAAAGTGAAGGTAATCTATTGTGGTTTTCTTGGCGACAAAAGTCTCCAATTAAACCAATGACCTGACAAGAGCATACAACCACCTAAAGCCATTAAAGGATGACCAAACATCGAAACGAGTAAACCGACAATGATAAACAAAGCTCCAAATCCAATCATTAATTGAGGGATCATCTTACCATGACCCTTAAGTCCATTGTATATAGACCACAGACCCAAAAAACTTGATATCCCTATGATCAGTATCTCGGCGATACCATGTGCAGAGTTGTGCATGGACCCCATCAGTCCAAATGATATCAATAGTGGCAATGCAGCACAGTGCACCGCGCATATTCCTGAGGTAATAATACCCAGCTGATCAATCTTATTTTGATTTGTCCTACTCACCTTTATGCAACAATGATGCAAATATATAGTTTATATCGATAACGTATAAAAAACTTTCCTAGTGAATTATTCCTACATGTAGAAGGGCAAATAACGGAGATAAAGTCAATATTTTTTGAGTTATTCAAGCTTGTGATCTTTATAAATACGCCAATAATTAAGACGACATCACTACTTATAAAAACAAATCAAGCATTAATTTTTCATTGAGATCCACAGCGTATTGATCAAAGTCGGTTACCCCTTCATTGGTTAATACATCTTCGTCTATAAAGAAGTTGCCGCTACATTCACTTGATGATTTAGATAAGATAGCAAAAGCTGCATCTGCCATGATATCTGGCGTTCTACTGCACTTGATCATTTTATCACCGCCAAGGATGTTCTTTACTGCGGCTGTAGCTATTGTCGTTTTAGGCCAAAGTGCATTGGCTGCGATTCCATAACTCTTGAGTTCGTCTGATAGACCGAGCATCACCATACTCATACCATACTTGCTCATCGTATAAGCCAGATGTCTCCCAAACCATTTAGAATCCAAATTCAAAGGTGGAGATAGCATCAATATATGAGGATTGTCTCCTTTTTTCAAATGAGGAATACAATATTTGGAGACCATATAAGTCCCTCTTACATTGATATCATGTATTAAGTCATACCGCTTCATTGGCATGCTTTCTGTTCGGGACAAGTTGATTGCACTTGCATTGTTGATCAATATGTCGATACCTCCGAAATGATCCACTGCTTGGTTAATGGCTGACTTTACATTTTCTTCATCTCGGATGTCTAATTGAATGGCCAATGCTTTTCCACCTGTAGCACTTACTTCTTCAGCTGCCGTGTAGATAGTACCTTCTAGTTTAGGATGTGGTGTAATGGTCTTTGCTGCTATTATAACATTGGCACCTTGTCTTGCAAGTCTTAAGGCAATGGCCTTCCCTATTCCTCTGCTACTTCCTGTTATAAACACAGTCTTGTTTTTCATATCATGATCTCATTGGTTCTAAAATTTGCCAGATGAAACTAAAGACTTTTTGATGTGTGATTGCTAAATCTTAGTATATATTATTTGCGATAATTCCATCTTCTGATCCTAGCTTTAAAATCTTTGGGAACGGGCATAGGCCTGATGTCCTATTGATGCAAATCACTTTACGCACTTATCTGACGGTTGATCAATGAACCATGGAAAAGACAATATGGTCTCTCAACTACCACTTTTATGAGAGATTTAGTCACCGATTTAGCATCTTTTGTCGAATAGTTAGAAAAAGATAATTTTTTATTGGAAACTTTAAAACCAATATGAGTTTCCATCGTTTAATTAGCACATGACGACAACAACAGATACAGAATTAGATCAACTATTGGACTTCTTTACTCAACAGTTCATGACTTTGGGTATCAAGTCAGTAAGTATGGATGATCTAGCTAATCAACTAGGTGTATCAAAGAAAACGCTATACCTACACTTTGATAATAAAAGCGACATAATAGAAAAATCCCTTTCTAGACATACACAACTCGAAGAATATGCCTTCGAAGAGATCACCAGAACAGCAACAGATGCCATAGATGAGATGGCTCAGATAGCCGAACATACGGTGATACACTTCAGGCAGATCAAGCCAATTCTCATTCATGATTTACAGAAGTACTATAGAGATATATGGGAGTCTGTGGTTCTTCAACAATCAAAATTTATAAAAGACAAGATTGAAACTAACATCGCAAGAGGTATGGAAGAAGGTTATTATCGACCCGAATTAGATCCCGATATAATATCCAAACTTTATGTTGCCAAGTCCTTTAGTCTAGTAGATGAAAATCTCTTCTCTCTCATCGACTATCCTCGCGAATTGCTCATCAAGCAGCATCTTTTGTATCACTTCAATGGCATTCTCTCTGATAAAGGAAGAAAGCACTTGTCAGACTTTAACGCACTAAAATTATAACATGAGAACCTTAACAATTATACTTCTCATACAGATCCATTATATAGCTGACTGCCAAAAACTCTATAGCCTGCCTGAAGCTATAGACTATGCACTCAGTCATCATGAGTCGCTAAAAGTATCTGATCTTGATGCAGAATTCGCTAATTGGCAATATAAGGAAGCCAAATCCATCGGTCTCCCTAATATCAGGGCCAATGCCAACTATACTTTCTTTTATCAGCGACCTGTACAACCAACTGTAGATTTTATTACACCCGCAGTCTTTGGAGTACTTTTTCAAGAACAAGTGCTAGAGCCACGTGAGCTTGGTGATCCAGAAGTTTTTGAATTTTCCTTTATTAGAAAAAACGATTTATCGCTTACGCTAAATGGTGAAGTGCTGGTCTTTGATGGTAACTTTCTAAAAGGACTGAAAGCGGCTAAATTATTCATCGATCTTGCCAGCAAACAAAAAGAACTTACCCAACAAGATATCATACACAACGTCACCAGAGCATATCAAGCCGTCCTAGTCGCAGAACGCAACAGAAGTATCATTCAAAAGAACATCAACAATATTAATACAACACTCAGAGCTGCCGTTATAACATATGAAAACGGATTCATAGAAGAATTAGATGTTGATAGGCTTAAGTTATCTCTTGAAAATCTAAAGATTGAAATGGAGCAGCTGAAACAAGTAGTTGATCTCAGTTATAATGTACTCAAGTATCAGATGGCATACCCACTTGATGATGGAATAATCGTATCTGATGACTTAGAATCAACTGTAGAACAACTTATTGTCAATCCACAGCAATACATAGAAGAGATCGATCCCAGTCAAAGGCCTGAACATAATCTTTTGGCAGATGCTATAACACTGGATCATGCTGACTTAATTAGAATAAAACAAGGATACTTACCCAGCGTATCTGCAGTGGCAAGTTACGGACAATCCCTGCAGCGCGATGGACTTTTCAATAGTTCAGAATCCGGCTTTCTTAGCAACGGTACAATAGGACTCAGAGCTAGAATACCAATCTATGATGGTGGTTTTACAAAAAGTAAAATACAACAAAAAATGATTGACATTGAAAAAAAGAATATAGAGTTATTAGAGTTTGATCGAGCAATGAAACTTCAGGTTTTGAATGCACAAGGTAATTTTGAAAATGCAAAAAGATCCCTTGAAGCAGCTAAGAAAGTGCTGGCCTTGAATGAGAAGATATATGAGAAAGCAATCATCAAATATGAAGAAGGAGTAGGGAGTAGTTTAGAAGTAACCCAAGCAGAAAGTTCTCTCTATCAGTCACAAGCACTTTATATCAATTCCCTTTATGATCTTCTGACTACTAAGACTGAGATAGATATTGCCACTGGCGAGATCTTAAAACAATTCAATAATTAGAAAACGCACTGCCATTATAAAAAGAGTCAATGAAAAAGATAATAACCATACTACTAAGCTTCATTCTTCTTAGCGCCTGTGAAATATCTCATACAACTACCTCTGAGTCGAAGCCAGAAACACTTGACGAATTAAAAGCTGCTCTTTCTGAAAAGAAAAAAACATTCAATTCGCTTGAGGCTGAGATGCAGGAACTTACTGATAAGATCGCGGTGCTAGATCCGTCACTACAAGAGAAATCAAAACTTGTAGATACTTCGATTGTAATAGAGCAAGACTTTGTGAGATATATCGATATCCAGGGATCTGTTAAAGCAGATGATCCCGTCAATGCAGTGAGCGACATAGGTGGACGAATCTCCAGACTACTTGTTAAAGAAGGAGACTTCATCCGTAAAGGAAGCCTCTTGGCAAAATTGGATGTGTCTACCGTGGAAAGTCAGATTAATGAAATCAATAGCTCACTCGATCTTGCCAGAGATGTATATGAACGGCAAGAGAGGCTGTGGAGTAAGAAGATCGGAAGCGAAGTTCAATATCTTCAAGCAAAAAATAATGTTGAGCGATTAGAAAAATCTCTGGAGACGATAAAGCTTCAATTATCGAAAGCATCAGTATATGCCCCTATATCAGGTACTATCGATATGATTATGACTAATCAGGGAGAAGTTGCCGTACCGGGAGTACCTATCGCCCAAATATTGAACACTAATCAATTAAAAATATCTACAGATCTGCCAGAAAATTATTTGAAAATTGTTAAAAAAGGGATGGCTGTCGATTTGAATTTTCCAAGTCTTGATTATTCTACAACAGGTAGAGTATCCCTTCTTGGTAGACAGATAGATCCTGCTAACAGAACATTAGAATTAGAGATAGTACCTAAGAAATCATCACCTCTGCTAAAGCCTAATCTTCTAGCTCAAATCAAGATTATAGAAATGAGTTCGGATGACGTAATAATTATGCCTCTTGAGTATATACTCCAAGAGGTTGACGGAGCAGAATTTGTTTATATAGCCCAATTAGATGATGAAGAAAAGATGCGTGCTAGCAAAAGATATGTAACCATTGGAGCTGCTGCTGACGGTAGTGTTATTATATCCGAAGGTTTAACACCTGGAGAGTCAGTTATATTCAAAGGCTCAAGAAATGTTAGTGATGGAGAATTAATCGAATTTTCTAAATAACAAATTATGAGTTTAGAAACTATAAAGTCAAATCTCAGAACATTTAGTCTAACTGATTTTGCTGTTCACAATGGTACGAGTATTATCATCTTGGCTTTGATGATTCTAATCTTTGGATTAAGGTCATACACTACAATGCCAAAGGAGTCATATCCGGAAGCCAGTTTTCCAACAGTATATATCAATACGCCATACTTTGGCAATTCGGCAGCAGATATTGAAAATCTAATTGCACGACCCATCGAAAAAGAAATCTCTACGATCAGCGGTGTCAAGCGACTCAATTCAACATCTATTCAGGATTTCTCGGTTATCCTTGTAGAATTTGACCCTGATCAAGATCAAGATGCGGTCGTACGTAAGGTTAAAGATGCGGTCGATGTCGCTAAGTCAGAATTGCCAACTGATCTTGATACAGATCCATCCATTTTAGAAGTTAATTTTTCAGAATTTCCAATTATGACTGTTAATGTCTCTGGAAATTATGGAATGGATGAACTAAGAGACATTGCAGAATATCTACAGGACAAAATAGAAGGATTAAGAGAAATTAATAAAGTCACACTTAAAGGTGCTCTGGATCGAGAAGTCAAAGTAGACATAGATGTTATCAAAATGCAATCTCTAATGGTTTCATTTAATGATGTCGAGGGTGCTATCGCCCAAGAAAACATGTCTATGTCGGCAGGTGAGATAGTAAGCAACGACTTTAGAAGATCGATCCGTGTGGTCGGTGAATTCACACATGTCGATGAGATTAATAATGTAATTGTAAAAAGTGAACGCAATAGACCTATATACCTTCGAGATTTCGCTACTGTGACTTATGGTTTCGAAGAAAGAACAAGTTATGCCAGATCCAATAGTCTACCGGTCATAGCCCTTGATGTTGTGAAAAGAAGAGGAGGCAATGTCATAGACGTGGCAGCAAAGATTAAAAACCTAATTGCGGCAGAAAAACCTAATCTCCCTCCTGATATCAATATCGCCATATTCAATGATACATCTAAATACACCGAAGAGTCTGTGTCAACACTTGAAAACAGTGTAATATCAGGAGTCATACTGGTGATCGTAGTTCTACTTTTCTTCTTAGGATTGCGTAATTCTCTATTTGTAGGTATCGCTATCCCATTGTCAATGTTGATGGGTATACTCTTTTTGGATATTACAGGTACTACTATCAATATGATCGTACTCTTTGGATTAATACTTGCTTTAGGATTGCTTGTTGATAATGCTATCGTTGTGGTAGAAAATGTATATCGATACCGACAGAATGGTTATAGCGGAAAAGATGCAGCAAAGTTTGGTGCAGGTGAAGTTGCATGGCCGATCATTGCTTCGACAGCTACGACGCTTGCAGCGTTTATACCATTGGCACTGTGGCCTGGTATCATGGGAGAGTTTATGAGATACTTTCCAATTACACTAATTGCGGTGCTTACAGCTTCACTATTCGTAGCACTAGTGATTAATCCAGTGCTGACATCTTACTTAATGAAAGTTGATGTTAAAGCAGAAACTGTAGCAGGAAAAAATAAAAATAGGCGCAATGTGCTGATCGGAGCTCTGGTCATGATTTCAATTGCTGTCGTTGGACATTTTATAGATAAAGAATGGATTAGAAATCTATTCGGCATCGCTACTATAATATCCCTGGTCAACTTCTTTATATTCAGACCTGGTACTTTCTTTTTTCAAAATAGAGGATTGCCATTTTTAGAAAGAGTCTATAATCGATTTATAAAAATTGTACTTACAGGTTTTGGTCCAGGAGTAACATTTTTGGGAACGATACTATTACTGTTCGCTTCTTTTGCAATATTCGATATGAATAAACCCAAGATCGAATACTTTCCTTCAAGTGACCCTCAATATGTCAATGTCTTTGTAGATCTTCCTCTTGGATCAGATATAGAATCGACTAATCGTATAGTTAAAGAGATTGAAGAAGATGTGAAGAAGGGTGTATCGGACTATGAAGATATAGTCGAAGAAGTCTTGACTCAAATAGGCGAAGAAACATCTGATCCCAATACACCACCAGAACCGGGGGTAACACCACACAAAGCGCGGATTACAGTTTCTTTTGTAGGATATCAAGATCGGAATAATATGTCTTCAGCAGATGCTATGATTGCTATCAGAGAAGCCATAAAAGATCGTCCTGGTGTAACAATGGTCATTGATAAAGACAACGACGGACCTCCAACTGGTCTTCCTATCAACATTGAAATAGTAGGAGATGATATCGACGAGTTGTCAGAATTATCAACAGATGTCAAATCATATCTAAATGGATTGAAAGTACCTGGTGTGGAAGGATTGAAAACTGATGTAATCTTAGCAAAACCAGAATTAGAGATCAACATAGATCGAGAATCTGCAAGACGTTATGGCTTATCAACAGCCCAGATAGCGTCGGCATTGAGAACTTCCGTATATGGAAAAGAAGTATCCAAATTCAAAGTCGGTGAAGACGAATATCCAATCATAATCAGGTTGAATGAAGAGTCCAGATATAACACTTCCGCATTGATGAATCAGGAGATTACATTTAGAGATCCTGGATCAGGTAGAATTATCCAGATTCCAATTAGTGCAGTCACAGATTATAATTATTCTACAAGTTATAATGCTATCAAAAGGAAAGATGAAAAGCGCATGATAACAATCTACTCCAATGTATTAGAAGGATATAATGCCAATGAGATAGTTGCTGACTTTAAGGATGCAATGATTAGATATGACATGCCAAG
>CAZRXJ010000051.1:0-8747 GCA_964604025.1 uncultured Saprospiraceae bacterium
CCCTATCATGAACTTCTGCCCTAAGAGCATCATAGAATCCATGTAACGCATGTTTTGTAGCAGCATATGAAGAGCGACCTGGAGTACTTAATTTTCCCGCCACGCTAGAGATGATCACCAAGCTTCCAGTTTGCCTTTCTAGCATAGAAGGTAGCACAGCTTTTGTAATTGCAATATTTCCAAAATAATTGACCTCAAATAATCGGCGATCAACTGTAATGTCTGTCTCTTCTACAAGTCCTCTTTGACTGATGCCTGCATTGTTAATGAGTATATCCACAGGGCCAAAATATTTGGCGCAAGCCTCGGACTTCTGCTTTATACTATCTATATCTGTTACATCCAAAGTCAATAACTCTGATGGCCCCGACAGTTGCGCTTGAACTTCCTCAAGTTTTTCTTTTCTTCTAGCAGAGAGCACTACTTTGGCTCCTTGATTACTACATGCTACGGCACATGCTGCGCCTATACCGGACGACGCGCCGGTGATCCATACTACTTTATCTTTCATCTGACCAATATATTGATATTGTTCAAGACTTTAAGTGATACGCCAATATCTAGAGTTGAGGAGCACTATAAATCATCTTATAAAAGTTAACTTTCGTTATACTTATCGATAGATGAACAAACAAAGTGGTAACTACTATTTCTCAGAAGAGCACGATTTATTCAGACAGACATTCAGAGATTTTTTGGAGAAGGAGGTCAAGCCAAATATTGACCAGTGGGAGAAGGACGGATTTTTGCCTCGTGAGATTTACCAAAAATTTGGTGAGATGGGTTTCTTTGGGATGACCCTTGATGAACAATATGGTGGCATGGGTAGCGATATATGGTATAATGTAATATTCGATGAAGAGATCGCTCGGATGAATAGTGGTGGATTTGGTGCCAGTATAGGAGCACACCCACTACTTGCGTTGACTCATCTTAATGCTGAGGGCACACATGAACAAAAGGAGAAATATCTGACATCAGGAATTAAAGGTCAAAAGGTGGGATGTCTTGCCATTACGGAACCAGGCGGTGGATCAGATGTTCAAGCCATAAGTACAACAGCGGTAAGAGACGGCGATCACTATATCGTAAATGGTTCAAAGACGTTTATAACTAACGGTGTGTTTAGTGATTTTCTAATTGTTGTTGTTAAGACCGATCCATCAGTCAAAGCAAAAGGTATCAGTCTCTTAATCGTGGATAGAGATAGCGAAGGGTTAAGTGCTACGATGTTAGATAAGTTGGGCTGGAGGGCATCTGATACAGGAGAGATAGCATTTGATGATGTCCGTGTCCCAGTTGACAACCTTCTTGGAGTCGAAGGACAAGGGTTCTTTTATGTTATGCAACATTTTGTATCTGAAAGGTTATCTATGGGATCTGGGGGTGTGGCAGCTGCTTCATATGCCCTTGAGTTGACACTCAAATATATAAATGAGCGCGAGGCATTTGGAAAAAAGTTGAATAGGTTTCAGGTGCTCAGACATCGTATTGCTCAGATGTCTGCAGAAATTGAAATGAATAGACAATTCGTCTATAGTTTGTATCGTAGATACAATGACGGTGACTATCCTGTCAAAGAAGCCTCTATGTGCAAATTGCTGGGTACACAGCTTGCAGACAAAGTCATAACAGAATGTCTTCAAATGTTTGGCGGATACGGATACATGGAAGATTATCCTTTGGCACGAATGTTCAGAGATGCACGTCTGGGACAGATCGGTGGAGGCACTTCGGAGATCATGTGTGAGATTATTGCTAAGATGATGATTGAAGGACAGCAATATAGTGAGCCGAAGAAGTGAGAGATGTAAGAATATTAAACTAATAAAAGAATTGTAATGAAAGGAATATTAAAATATGTGACTCTTGCATTGCTGTTGATTCTAATTGCCATAGGCGTGACAAAAGGACCTAAGTATCTTCGGGCGATGGAGATCGCAGAAAAATCACAAATGGAATATATCGAAGATACATTCATCAATATGGATCAGTACTTTGATTATAAAACTGTTTCTAAATCATCTGCACCATTCACGTTTGCACGCAAGTCCAATATAAAGTTGCCAACATCATTTAATTATAAAAATCAAACTTT
The DNA here is from genome assembly GCA_964604025.1 of uncultured Saprospiraceae bacterium. Classification (GTDB taxonomy): domain Bacteria; phylum Bacteroidota; class Bacteroidia; order Chitinophagales; family Saprospiraceae; genus JAJRXG01. The sequence continues at coordinate 2,099 of CAZRXJ010000051.1, forward strand.
CAATACTGAAGACTTTCTGGATTCTTCATATACACAGGGATTTCTTGTGATCCAAGATGACACCATTGTTTATGAAAACTACTGGAGAGGTCAACAAGAAGATACTCGTCACATCTCTTGGTCAATGGCCAAGTCCGTTATCTCAGCTCTACTAGGTATCGCACAGGCAGAAGGCCATATGGGTTCAGTAGACAAAACAGTCGATGCATATCTACCCGAGATGAAAGGAACAGGATATGAAGGCGTGAAAGTTAAAGATGTATTGCAGATGTCTTCAGGTGTTAAGTTCAACGAAGACTATGCAGATCCCAATTCAGATATTAACAAGTGGTTCAAGACTTTCGCTCTTGGAGAATCTCAGGATGAGTTTGCAACAACTTTGGAAAATGAAAGAACACCAGGAACTTTCAATCATTACGTCAGTATCAACACACATGTCTTGGGTATGATATTAGTGCGGACCACAGGTCAAAGTATCGCATCATATTTCAAAGAAAAACTATGGGATCCAATTGGAGCGGAACATGATGCATATTGGCTCAAAGATGAAAAAGATATGGAGATGGCACTGGGAGGACTCAATGCTACACTTAGAGATTATGCTAAAGTTGGTAGATTATTTCTCAATAGAGGCAATTGGAATGGCAAACAGTTAGTACCCGAATCTTGGGTGACAGAATCTCTGACTATGGATAAAGAGCATGTGACACCATCAAGTAAAAACTCTGCTCACCCCGACAGTGGATATGGATATCAATGGTGGATACCCCCAGGAGATGATGGAGAGTTTTGGGCTCGAGGAGTATTCAATCAATACATCTATGTCAATCCCACAACTAATACAGTGATTGTAAAAAACTCGGCTAATCAAAATTTTTATGATGAGACCAATCCTCACTCCATTGGCCCACCTAATATGGAATTGATGAGAGCCATTGCATATAGGGATTATCGAGGCATGAATGAATTGGATGTCTCGATATCGGAAAAGGTAGCAAATTAATCCTTTGTCTCTATAAATAATTCAATCTGAATATTCAGCAGTATTTCAAGAGAATAGGCTTCAATCAAGAGATTCATATAAATTATGATTGCTTAAAAGAATTGCATAAGTGCCATGTCATGTCGGTTCCATTTGAAGCGCTTGATGTTCATTTGAAAAGAGAAATCAAATTAGACATTTCACATATATTCAATAAAGTTGTTTGTAACAATAGAGGCGGATATTGTTACGAACTAAATTACTTATTTCACTCCTTGCTAAGTCGATTGGGTTTTGATAGCTCTATGATAAGTGCTAGGATATTCAATAATGATACTTGTGGTCCAGAATTTGACCACATGGCTGTTGTTGTTAACTTGACTAAACCTTGGCTAGTTGACGTTGGTTATGGTGATTTATTTATTGAGCCAATTCAAATCAAGCCTAATCTCATACAAAAAGATCTTTTTAGAAATTATAGGGTAGAATTATTAAGTGAAAACAAATTTGTCTTATCCGACTCAATTAAAGATAAAACAGAATTTATTCAAAAGTATATTTTTGAATTGAAAGCAAGAGAAATCGGAGATTTCTTAGAACAAAATATTTATAAGCAATCTTCTCCAAAATCATACTTTGTTAATAACTTCATATGCACAATACCAACACAATTTGGTAGAAAGACAATTTTAAATCAGTCTTTCAAATTAAAAGAAGGAGATCAAATCAATGTCAAGGAAATAATCGATAATGACTCTTTAAAACAACTGTTAATCGATCAATTCGATATTGAGTATTAGAGTTAATCTTGTCAAATCATCTTATCTGCATCTTTATATTGCAATTGTGGATTAACACTGAATGCTGATGCAATTAGAAAAAGAATAAACATTATGCCGCATATGTAGGCAGCGAGATTGTAACTACCTGTCATGCTCAAAGATTGGCTAAATAATATAGGTCCCAATGCGCTTGCAAAAACAACAATGGTCATAGCTTGACCTGTTATCGCTCCTAAGTGTTCCTTTCCATAAAATCGTGGTAAAAACAAAGTTATAATCAATGGATGTATACCAGAGCAGATGCCAAATGCAATAATCAACATCCACCGGTACATATCATCTCCTAATTGAATAATACTAGACATTCCTGCCAGACCAGCAATACAAAATATATAGGCAAAATACTTTAATCGTACATAATCACTTAATAAGCTAAAAATCAAAGTGCAAGTCACAGCAACGATTGCGATCGGTTGAAAAACATCAATAGCCATGTCTCTGGACAAACCTCGCTCACCAAATATGGATACAATATGAAAAGTCAGGCCTGTGATCACCATACCATATAAAGCAGGCAAACCCGAGAATACCCAAAGGCTTAAAGTATGTCTAGCTTCAGATAAATTATAATCTTTGAATACAGGGAATCTTGAAGCCTTCGTCTTCTTAATCCCATTTTTTGCAAAACCATCTGGCAACAAGTCATAAAATTCTGGTCCTTTTTTATAAAATAAAAAGGCCAGTAATGGAAATACAATGCCACAAAACAAAGCAATCACCATCCACGCACCAGACCAAGTGTAAGTGCTAATTAAGTTGTCAAATACCTTAGGAGCAATAGAAAATCCAAATGCAGTAATCATACTCAACAAACCAATAGCAAGGCCTCTTCTTACATCAAACCACTTCACTACCATCGTACGACTCGCCAACGTTAAGACACCTTGACCAAAAAACCTAATGAAAACAAAGCCTACTAAGACAGAAACCATTGTCATATATGTATGTCCACCCAGAAAACTGGAAACATGATCACTTAGACTAAGATATAATAGAGCCACACCAAGTCCTATGGATGAAAAAACGGCAGTCCACATTGCTCCAAACCGATCAAAAAATATACCTGCCTTAGTCAATAGCAAAGCACTTAACATTGTACCGCCCATATATGATAGACTCAATTGATCTCTATTTAAGCTAAGTGCTTCAAGTAGGTGATCAGTGAATGCCGATACGCCTATCGTCTGACCTGGCGAAGTAATCAAGACGCCTATAGCACCTACTGGTAAAATGATCCAACCATAAAAGAAGGGCCACTTTTTAGGGTTTATAATATTGTAACGATTTGGAGTATCACTCATTGAGTTCGTAAGGTAGACAGAATGACTAACTAAGATTACGTAGCATTAGAATAACAACATAATTAATTGACATTGATTATGCCGGTCTTAATCTACGTTATTGTCTCACTTAAAAAATAGAATATTGTTTAACAACTCGCAAAGATCTTTTCCCAATCGTCATACATGTTGATCAATCAATATCGCATTGCCATCAGGATCTGTGATTACAAAGTTTGCAGGCCCAGAAGTAGTCTCATCTGCTTCTGTATCTAAGGTGAGTCCTGCTTCTTTCAACTTTTTCTGAATCATTCTAACATCATCATATCCTTCAACTGGACCAGCACTTTGATCCCAACCAGGGTTAAATGTTATTATGTTGTTCTCAAACATACCTTGGAATAGACCAATTAATGTCTCACCACTTTTCATAATGAGATAGTTCTTTTCCATTTCACCAGCAAATACTGAAAACCCAAGAGTCTCATAGAAATTTTTGGACTTAGTCAAGTCCTTAACGGCTAGGCTGATTGAGAAGGCTCCAAGTTTCATGATTTAATTTTTTAGTGAATAAAAGAATATCTTGTTCAAATGTATTCATTTAAACATTAGATAGTCTTTCTGCATTGACTTTACTATTCAGTACTAAACGGTTGCTCAATCAATAGATTAACCCAATTATCAAGACTTACAGCCATCAGGACAAATGTATAATCACTTGAAGGTTCTAAAGTCGGCGGCGGATTGACATCTCGTATATTCAGTACGACATTGGAAAGATTATAAAACTGAAAGGTTTTTTCAAATGTATAGGTCCCGGATACTAATTCTCCTTCATCATCGAGCACGACATGAAAGTAGATTGCATTTCTATCTATTAATCCGTCTGTCCAAGTAAATATAGGTGACAAATTAGCGGATTGATCTATGCTCAATACTTCATTGTTAGATTCAGTTGGAAAATCATTGTATTTGATCCTTATGGCATTGGAGATATGGATGTTGCCATCTCTTACGAATGTTACACGGCACCATACATTTTGATCAGTTCTCTCACGGATCAACATCCGAAGGTATCCATTGAAGAGTGGACGATCTTCTAAAGACTTATAGGTGTAATTAGTCAGATCATCTGGATTGACATCTATACTTGCACTTTCAAAGTATCCAACTTCTGATACATCACCTTCTGGATAATATAGTATAGATATAGGATCTCTTGGATCTGATATAAATCCTTGGTCTGCTCCTAGCGCGCATGCGATCAGACTATCGCGGACCAATCGTCGATCGACATTGATATCGATATAGCTAGCCAAGGTTGTCGATGCTTGCGGACTTCGATCTTCTCCTTCCCCACAAGAGTTTAATACAAGAATTAGCAAGAATAAGCCTAAACCAATAAGTCCTGACCGATACTTTACATAATCACTATATCTATCAAGTCTAACGCTATCGTAAGTCATATATCTCAAAGGTAGGTGACATATCGTTAAGACATGGTCGTAAAACTGTATTGACGGATACTTATAGTTGTCATTTGTATTGAGATACTCAAATTATCAATAGTCTGATAAATCACGATCGTAGAAATTGCTTTTTACAACTGCTGTTGTGCATTGCTAAAATTGTGAGTTTGTAAACGAATCATCTAAATATTAGATTACCAGCCTCCTACTCCGCCGCCGCCGCCGCCACCACCAGAAAATCCGCCGCCACCGCTTCCGCCACTGCCACCTTTAGGAGGTGGAGGTGTAGCTGCTTGGCTAATGGTCTTTGAGAAGTCGCGGCCAAAATGATTAGAAAAGTGAACATGATCTGGCGAGTTATGCCACTCCGGTCGGTACTGTGCATGCTCTAATATGCCCTTGAAAAGATTAGACCATTTGTGCTCAACACCCAATGCAAATGCATAGGGCAACATGGATTCAAAATATGAAGGTGTAAGATCTGGTGGATTCAAGACATTAAGCCTTTCTTTTTCAGCCATCTCCATGTACATTTTGTAACCCTCTATTCTAGATCTAAGATCTAACTTCTTGACTGTAGGCTGTCTGATCAGATAGATGTATAACAGAAATCCAATTAATCCCGTAACTGCAAAAATCAATAACACTTTTAGATTGATACCATCCGCATAAGCACTTCTTGATAATATAAAAGCAGATAGAATAACCATGGCTATGGTAACTAATATCGGTAGCCACAACAGCTTAGTATTATTGCCCTCATTTATAAAGTCGTCATGTTGAGCTTGTAGATTAGCTTTATGGTTGGTGTAGGTTTTTTCAATTGTCTTATCATATTTGCCAGCAACACTGATTCGATCTTTAGAACTAAACAATGTGTCGTAGATAACTTTTTCTTCAGTTGGCAATGTTGACTTGTCACCTATGTCTCGCATACTCACTAAGTCAAATGATCTCTTCTTAGATAAAAAGCCACTTTCATTTTGTTCTTCAATCTTCAGATACCCTTTTATGGCCAGATCAATGATGGAAGAAGTAAAGCTCTTGTTATCATATCTGCCCTTTTGTATATAGTTGATAGAAGCTGAAGACAACTCATCTGGTGTATGCCAGTCTGGTACAGCTGCAGGAGTAGGAGGGTCTTGACCATACCTGATCCATGTAATGACATAATATGGTATCAATATTAAAAATCCCAATACAACTATCATCAATGTCCCATATCGATTAATGAAAGAAGGAGGTGTGACATAGCCTTTTTGAAATCCCACAGCCACTGTCATTCCCTCTCGTGGTCTCAGCGGCCTGGTCGTCTTATATATAATACCACCCAGTTCTTCATTGACTATATAATCTTTACCTGTGGCGCCCATCCTACCAGTATAGGCAGATTCTTGTATCATACCTGCTCCTGGTGGAAGATAGACAGATACGGATGCTTGATCAGCAGATAGGACATTCTCGTGACCGATGGCATTCCAATAGATCTCATCATAGTCATCATAAAAGGCGATCTGATCAGTGGCTCTATACTTAATGCGATAAGTATATACTCCATGGTCCAAGATCACGTCTTGCCGTCCTATATATAATACTATATCTCGGTCATTGGTCTTCTTGTGGAAAGGTTCAGGCTCTCCATCTTTGACAACTTCTATAATCTCATAGTGCATGCGCACACGTCGATCATGTAGGTCACGTTTTCTCAAAAGATTGCGTACGATACCTCTCTTCAATATATGACCACCAACATACACTTCTATGAACTCTGTGATGATCGCTGAGCGATCTTCTTGCACTTCTATCTTTACATCATAATTAATGATGCGCTCCTGTTGTGCATAAGTATTGATCTGTAACAGAAGCAAAAAGAAAGTGAATAACAAGCTTCTAACAAACATGAAAGTAATTTGAGAATAGAATCGATAGTTGATCTTCAATAATTATAATATCGTTCATTAGAACTTCACTTCTGGTGCAGATCTCTGACTGTCATCTTCAATCTCAAAGAACTCGCCCAGTTCAAAGTTGCCAGCACCTGCGACAATATTACTAGGAAAAGATTCAATCATGATA
>CAZRXJ010000052.1:0-8732 GCA_964604025.1 uncultured Saprospiraceae bacterium
AGGCTTGCGGGGGAACCCACAAACCCTTTCAATTACAGGAGATATGGCAAAATCAGCTTTTCCGGCAGTCCTCGACACGCTTTTCGCTTACTTCCAGGGCGCTCTCGTAGCAGCATGAGATATTCGCCCTTGTCGGTCTCGATACGGTCGAGCTCATCCAGCGCCGCGCCGCACTTCGCTGCAAATGCCGTTGCTGCCGCTTCTGCATGTGGAATGGCCGAAGTGACTCAACAATTCAAAGTAGAGAAAAGTGATAAGCCCTTAATAGGCATGTCCAATCTTGGCGTACTCACTAATGGCGCTATGCATGCTATCCAATATATTGAATCCAAAGGATACGAGGTCATTGTATTTCATGCTGTTGGATCTGGTGGACGAGCGATGGAGCAAATGATGAGAGAGGGCATCATTGGAGCCGTATTTGATTATGCTATGGGAGAGATCGCCGATGATGTATGGGGCGTCTTGAGAGCAGGAGGACCTGATCGCTTATCCGTAGCTGGCAAATTAGAATTACCTCAAGTGCTGTGTCCTGGAGGAGCGGAGCATCTTGGCATACTCGTTCCGGCCAACGAAGTCCCTAAAGAATATGAACAACATAACTATGTCTTCCATAGTCCAGTGGTCTTTGTGCCTCGACTTAATGAAGAGGAGATCGTGAGAGTAGCCAAAAGCATATGCGAACGCTTAGAGCATACTACTGGTCAAGCCAAATTTTTATTTCCACTCGGTGGGGTAGGACGCTATTCTAAATTAGGAGGATCACTATACGATAAGAAATCTGATAATGCTTTTTTCGATTACTTAAGAGAAAATCTACCAAAGACAATTGAAATTATAGAACGTGAAGAATATGTAGAAGATGAATCTTTTGTCGAATGTGCAATAGATATGCTAATTGAAATGATTGAATCCAAGTAAAAGGAGCGCAGATATGAAGAATGTAATTAGAATATTAGAAAAGTACGTATCTCAATTATTATTAGGATTTTGCTTTGTGCTTGCTATCGGATGTTCTGTTGATAAAGATCCTATTGTCAAAATTAACGCACACGATCATGTCATATTGATCGGCAATAACTTGTGTTCTAGAATGATGAACTATGGTTATTTCGAGACAGGGCTACAATTGATGTATCCCGATAGCATGCTTTATATACGCAATATGTGTGATGGAGGCGATACACCTGGTTTTAGACCCCATTCAGGTCGCAACACACCTTGGGCTTTTGATGGTGCGGAAGTATATCAAACAGAATTGGCTAACCCCTCGCATAGCGAAGGCCATCTTGAATACCCGGATGAATGGCTAACTCGTCACAAAGCGGATGTCATCATGGCATTTTTTGGATATAATGAATCATTCAAAGGACCTGAAGGGGTAGATAATTATAAAAATGAGTTGGCAGCATTTATCAATCATACACATGCTCAAAAGTATAACGGATCGACATCTCCAAAATTAGTCTTGGTTAGTCCAATTGCTTTCGAGAATCTTTCTCAACAATACGACTTGCCTATTGGAGAAAGGATCAATGCTAATTTAAAATTATACACAGCTGCCATGAAGGAAGTGGCAGCAGCCGCTAATGTACCTTTTGTAGATGTCTTCGATGATACATATAGGATGCTCAGTCAATCTTCTCAATTGACAATTGATGGTTCTCAGCTTAATGATCAAGGTTATAGACTGTTTTCAGAGATGATAATTGACAAAGTATTCGGGACGAGAATTGCAGATTATGGGGATAAATATACTCGAGCCAAAGAAGCCGTATTAGAAAAAAACTGGTTTTGGCACAATGACTATAAATCACCCAATGGTGTTCATGTATTTGGGAGAAGATATGATCCATTTGGTCCTGACAATTATCCTTATGAGTTGAAAAAACTTCGTGAAATGACGGCCAATAGAGACACCGCTATATGGGCAGTTGTAGATGGAACTGATTATAATTTGACTGCTGCGGATCAAAACACTACAGTGCTTCCTGACGTAAACTCTAATTATAATACAAAGGTAAATAGTGGAAATGGAAGTCCAGAATACCTTTATGGGCAAGACGCTTTACAAAAGATAAAAGTTGCGCCAGGTTATAAGATTGAATTATTTGCCTCCGAGCGAGAGTTTGAAGACTTAGCTAATCCAGTTCAGTTGTCTTTTGATAATCAAGGGAGGCTGTGGGTGGCAACGATGCCAACCTATCCTCATTGGAAACCTGGAGACCCTAAGCCTAACGATAAGATTATAATTCTTGAAGACACGGATGGAGACGGGAAAGCCGATCAGCAGACTACTTTTGTAGATGGACTACATATCCCTGTAGGATTTGAATTTGCTCCAGAAGGTGTGTATGTGTCTCAAGGTACTAACCTTATGCTATACACAGATACTGATGGTGATGACAGAGCTGATCAGGAAGAGATAATCATGAGTGGGTTTGATGATCATGATACGCATCATGTTATTAGTGCATTTTGTGCAGATCCATCAGGGGCATTGTATATGGGAGAAGGTGTTTTTCTGCATACCAATGTTGAGACGTCTTATGGACCAGTGAGGGCTACCAACGGTGGATTTTATAGATATAGTCCACAACGACATCATTTAGAAAGAACGGCTCAATTGTCCATTCCTAATCCTTGGGGCATAGCTTTTGATGATTGGGGACAACCCATCTTTGCAGAGACATCAGGGCCGGATGTGTTGTGGATGTTACCAGGTACGGTGAAGTCTAGATATGGACAAGCCACACACAAGGGGCGCAATATTATAGAAGATGATCATAGAGTTAGACCTACATCGGGATTAGAATTTGTATCCAGCAGACACTTCCCAGAAGACGTACAAGGCGATTTATTGATTAATAATACAATCGGCTTCTTGGGTATGAAGCAACATCAATATATGGATGATGGTACAGGATTTATAACAAAACATCGTCAAGATTTAATCGAAGGAAGTGATGGTAACTTTAGACCGGTAGATATGGAGTTTGCTCCTGACGGTTCATTGTATGTTGTGGATTGGCACAATGTGTTGATCGGTCATATGCAGCACAATGCAAGAGATCCATATAGAGATCATGTGCATGGACGGATCTATAGGATCACTTATCCTTCGCGACCACTCGTTCAACCAGCGAAAATAGTAGATGCTTCTATTGTTGAATTATTGGATAATTTAAAATTACCAGAATACAGAACGAGATATAGAACTCGTAGAGAACTTCGAGCAAGAGAAAAATCAGAAGTGCTTTCTGATTTGAATAAATGGGTTGAAAACCTCGATTCTCTTTCTGAAAGATATGAGCATCATCTTGTAGAAGCCTTATGGGTTACTTGGGGACTCAATGAAGTGGATGCAGATCTTGTCGACATACTTTTAGACGCAAATAATTATAAGGCACGAGCTGCAGCTGCAAGAGTAGTGCGCTATGCTGGGCATCAATTAGAAAATCAAATTGAACTCTTGAAAAAAGCTGTACTTGATGAACATGGCCGAGTACGAATGGAAGCCATTACAGCTGCTTCATGGTTGGGCAAAGAAGATGGACTAGGTATCCTCAATGCAGCAGCCACTAAACCAATGGATGATTGGATCATCAATGCATATCAGACCGCAGTATCACATCTCAATGGCGAAAATGTAAAAAGATTTAAAAAGAAAGATTTGATGTCTAATCATCTGGAAGGAGAAGAGTGGGCACTATATGAGAAGGGATTTGAAATCTATAATAGAGATGGCTATTGTGGTACTTGTCATCAGGGAGATGGAGAAGGACTGGGTGCTTCAGGATTTCCTCCATTGTCAGATACCGAGTGGGTAACGGGTGATGAAGAACGACTGATAAAGTTAACGTTGAAAGGTATCTATGGTCCTATCAAAGTATTGGGCAAGGAGTATCCAGGACAAGTACCAATGACTCCATTTGGCGGCTTGCTCAATGATGAAGAATTGGCAGCGGTACTTACTTATGTTAGAAATGATTGGAAGAATAAGGCTTCTGTAATCTTACCTGAGACTGTGAAAAAAATAAGGGCAAGTATAAAAGACAAAGAAGGATTTTATACTCCTGAGGAATTGTTGAGGGAGCATCCTATGTAAGTATTTTTTTTTCTTATAGATTAATCTTACCGCGATAGTTATGATGAATGAAATATCCCTACTCAGGATGATACCCAGTCCCGCTTGCTCTGATACTTTCTCTAGAGATATTCACTTTTTTAGTGCCCATATCTTTGTAGATATCTAGTTGATCTGAAAAGTGAGGGCTATCTGGTTTGTTACTATTGCCGAAGACATTAATGGTTTCTAGTCTTTCTAATCCGTCGTCTCCATATTGTGCATAAAATATATAAGAGTCACCTTTAATACATTGGAGTTTTCCATTTTCGTTTATTTTAAAATGGGCATTGGCTAGAGTGTTAGGCCCACCATACATCGGATAGTCCTTATCCCCTCTAATGATACGTTGGATATCACCCAACGGCACTTCAAGCGTTCCATGATGCTTCATTAGAAAATCCTGAGCTTTTGTAAACACTTCAACTATGACTTCTTCAGGAATGGATGTATCGTATATGGCAAAGTTATCGGTTATATATTGAGTGATATATACGCTGATTAAAGATACGATACCTGCATGTTTGTTATCAATTGTAAATTGGCCATTCCATTTGTCTATTACTTTTTTGGAAGGCAAAAGTGTTGGGTATTTATTTAAAACAATATGCATGTCTTTTGCATTCATAAAATGTCTCGCAGTCATATCTAATTTGTCAACGTACAGATCATTTCTAATTCTTTTTACTACTTCATAATCAATATTTTCTTCAGATGCTAATAGATGGCCAAGACGATTAGACCTAACGTTGTTAGATGAGAGTATACCAAAAGAACTTGGAAAGTTTTCTAATTTTGGTTGATCTTCTATTGCAGTACAAACAGTAGGATTGTTGTTGCATGTGAAGATGTATCCACAAGTAGGGTTTTTAACATATACTAAACTGTCGACAGGGTAAGGTTGATCAAAGCTCCATTTGGTATCTGCTGTATTACCAGGAAGTAATTTGCGCCATTCGTATTTTTTGTTTCTCACAGGCATTACAGCATTGTTCATATGCATCACATTACCTTCACGATCTGCATAATCAAATGTCTGTGAAGGAATTCCATTGAGCTGAAGAGCATCCCAAAATTCTTCAAAATTACGAGACTTACCCATCTTATAATATTGCTCGGTCATTTTTAAATTAAAAAAACAATTACTTCTAAATGAGAAATATCCTGAGTCTGTTTTCATTGTTGGGCCATATTGGCTAGTGTAGTATGATTCACTTTTAGGAATAACTATAGGACCTAACTTTACTTTCAATTTCGCTACTTTTTCTTCTAAGGAGATCCATTCTCCATCATACTTATAATGGTTCTTTTTAAAAGGGTGCATTTCTAATTGATAGACATCTACATAGTCTTCATAATTAGTTGTGCTGCTCCATCCCAGGTTTTTATTAGTACCTAAGGCAGGAACGAGACCTCCTCCGGCTAAGGTCGCGCCAAACATGTCCATACCTTCCTCAGAATGAACACTTAACTCCCAAAAACTGGCGGACCCTATAATTGGTTGATGGGGATTGCCTACGAGGTAAGTTTTTCCAGTCGATGAAGCGTTACTACTATAGGCAAATGCATTAGATCCCGCACCCATAAAATTACCCTCTTCTTTGTATAAGTCTATTCTGTCTGAAGCTATCTTAGCAACCTCTGTAAAGGCATTAGTGAGAAACATGAAGTTAATGACCCCTCCTTTTAACAAATCATGTTTAGTAATCGGAAATAGTCGCTTCAATTCTACTTCTTCAGGATGAAGTCCTGCATATCTATTGACAGCTGAGGCATATGAATCAAGAAATCCATCTATCTCAGGTGTAATATCTTGTTCATATCGATCAGCGATAAATTGGTCAATTTCAAATAGTTGAATGATATAGTCCAACTTAGCGCCATCTGCTCCATTGACCCTTCCACTCATTCCTTTCAGAATGATCAATTTCTCTTGCATCAGGTTAAAGTTGTCTTCACATTGCGCCCATGCTATGCCATAGATCGCTTCTTTGTCAGTCTTCGAAAAGATATGTGGGACGCCATAACTATCTCTGATGATTTCAATATTTTCTGTATCTACTGCAGGAAGAGGGATGACTTTCTCATCGCATGATATGAGTAAGAGCGTCGCAACTATTAAGATATATCTGAAAGCATTCATCTGATCTGAATTTTAATCGACATTTTCATAAATACTTGCTCTAACATAGTGATTCAGAAAGACATGGAAATGTCTGCAAAACTCTATGTTAGCTGATCTTTACATTTTAAATATTTATTGATTTTCATTGTTATCCTAAGAACAATGTGATAACCGATACATTTGGCAATCAACAATTATTTCCGATCTTTCGATTAAAATATAAACGACCCATCATGATGAGATCTTTTGCTAATATAATTATCGGTGCACTTATGCTTCTCTCGACATGGCTGTCAGCGCAGTTAACTGATCCTGTTGCTACTGAAGTGTGGGAGCCAGAACCCAGAGTCGTTACTCCCGGTACAGCAACTTCTGCGCCATCAGATGCTATTGTTTTATTTGACGGAAGTAATATGGATGCCTGGCAGCATAAAGACGGGAGTGCATTGAAATGGAATCTTGCAGATGGAGCCATGACCGTCCAGAGCGGAACAGGAGATATATTTACTAAAGAAAAATTTGGAGATTGCCAGCTTCATATAGAATGGCGTGCACCGGCTACAGTTGAGAGTGAAGGTCAAGGCAGGGGAAACAGTGGTGTCTTTTTGCAAGACATTTATGAAGTTCAAGTATTAGATAGTTATCAGAATAGAACTTATTCTAATGGCCAAGCTGGATCTATATATAAGCAAACAATGCCACTTGTCAATGCGATGAGCCCACCCGGCAAATGGAATACCTACGACATAATATTTAAAGCACCAAAGTTCAACGAAGATGGAATGAAGGTGGCATCGGCATATGTAACTGTAATCCACAATGGTGTAGTCATTCAAAATCATACGGAGATCCGTGGCACAACACCTTATATCGGCCTACCAAAAAATCCCGCACATGGAGATGATGTTATACATCTTCAAGATCATGGTAATCCTGTCAGTTATCGCAATATCTGGATTAGAAAATTATAATTGCCATGAGAAAGGAATTAGTAGTCACATGGATTCTAATTGTATGCTTTCTATGTTCTTGTCGGTCTACTATGCATAAAGTGAATTTAGATGAAGAATCATTACAATCAAATGAGATAGCAAGGTATGATGATCGACCGCCAAATATAATCATCATATTTGCAGATGATCTGGGTTATGGAGACCTAGGCTGCTATGGTCATCCAACCATAAAGACACCACATCTAGATAAGATGGCTACAGAGGGTATGAAGTTCACTCAATTTTATTCTGGGGCATCTGTCTGTACGCCGAGCCGAGCAGCGCTCTTGACAGGACGACTTCCAGTGAGGTATGGATTGGCATCGCATAATTGGAGAGTCTTCTTTCCTTTTTCAACAAGTGGTATACCTCAAGAAGAAATTACACTGGCAGAAGCCCTCAAAAAAGAAGGATATACAACTGGTATATTTGGCAAATGGCATTTAGGACATCATGAAGAATTTTTGCCTTTGCAAAATGGATTTGATGAATACTATGGTATACCATATTCTAATGACATGATTCCAAACGAATCTTGGGATGTTGCCAAAACTTACCCTCCGTTGCCTCTTATGGAAGGCAATGAAATAATAGAAGTTGAACCGGACCAAAGATTGTTGACTAAAGCGTATACAGAAAGAGCTGTTAAATTTATTGAAAAGAATAAGGAAGATCCATTCTTTCTCTATTACCCTCATACGTTTCCTCATGTTCCTCTTTTTGCTAGCTCAGCATTTGAAGGAAAGAGTGAAAGAGGATTATATGGTGATGTAGTAGAAGAAATAGATTGGAGCGTAGGCCAGTTGCTATTAACGCTAAAGGAAAATGATATAGAAAACAATACTCTGGTTGTATTTACAAGTGACAATGGACCTTGGCTAACCAAAGATGAAGAGGGTGGCTCTGCGGGTTTGTTACACCAAGGAAAAGGAAGTACGTATGAAGGAGGGATGCGCGAGCCCGCTATATTTTGGTGGCCGGGAAAGATAACTGGAGGAATTACTTCATCGGAACTAGCCACAACAATGGATCTTTATGTGACTGCTCTATCACTTGCTGGTGCGAAAGTGCCAGATGATAGGACTATGGATGGTATAGATATAACTGAAGTATTAATTCAACAAGAATCATCAAATAGAAATGAGGTTTTTTATTATAAAGGCCCAGAGTTGTTTGCAATTAGAAAGGGAGATTGGAAGATGCACTACAAGACATTAAATCCATACATAGGAGAATCTGCTGTATCACATGATCCACCACTATTATATAATCTTGCTATAGATCCTTCTGAAAAAAAGAATCTTTCAGAGAAGCATCCTGAAATAATAACAGAATTGGATAGGACGGCTCGGCTGCACATAGAAGGTATTGAACAGGTCCCTAATAGAATTGCGATGATCGACTCGGTGATGTTAGCTCCGATTATAAAGAAACGACAAGAACAAAGTAAAAATTGAATAGACTCTAAGGATGAGGCTGAGTTCAATTC
>CAZRXJ010000053.1:0-8670 GCA_964604025.1 uncultured Saprospiraceae bacterium
AAACAACATAGTATGTGGTGTACATGGATGGGATTACCGAGTAGATACAGGCGTAAGCGAATATAACAATAGCGAAGTCCTTTATAAATTTTATAGTGAGATTAATGAAGAAACTGTTTTTGTTGATGAAGATGAAATCAATAAATATTTAGTCGAACATCCCCAACCCTTTAAAAGAGACGATTATCTCGGACAATATGCAGATACGCATCCTGAATCAACAGAACCATACACTTCATACATTAAGGAGTTGGCTCAAAATGGATTAAAAAATTGGGGGCACCATGGACCGTCAGCTGCCATGGGAGTAGATCGTAATACACTACCCAAATGGGAGGATATGCAATTCTTACCTGCACAGATGGCCAAGCGGCCACTTCTAGATCATGAACAAGTAAATACAAGTGTTACAATTGGAAAAAATGCAAAAATCCCACTTCGGTTGGATATTCCAATCTTTGTGTCAGACATGAGTTTTGGTGCCCTCTCCAAAGAAGCTAAGATTGCTCTTTCGATGGGAGCTGAAAGAGCGGGAACTGGTATCTGTAGCGGTGAAGGAGGTATGCTACCAGAAGAACAAGAGAACAACAGCAGATACTTTTATGAACTTGCTTCAGGAAAATTTGGGTTTTCATGGGACAAGGTGGTGAAAGCCCAAGCATTTCATTTTAAAGGAGGCCAGGGTGCCAAGACCGGTACTGGTGGACACTTACCTGGACATAAAGTAACAGAAGAGATTGCAAAAGTAAGAGGTCTTGAAGTAGGTCAGACTGCCATATCTCCTGCAGCATTCCCAGATCTATTTAGCGTTGCAGACTTTAAATCCATGGCAACGGAAGTAAGAGAAAGAACAGGTGGTATACCAGTTGGATATAAAGTTGCAGCAAGTCACATTGAAGCCGATATAGACTTCGCACTTGCTGTAGGCGTCGACTACATTATCTTAGATGGTCGTGGTGGTGGAACAGGATCAGCTCCTACCATTTTAAGAAACAACATCAATGTTCCTACTATCCCAGCTTTAGCCCGAGCTCGTAGACATCTGGATAAACTTAGCTCTGATGTCACACTAATTATAACTGGAGGACTAAGAGTAGCTGAAGATTTTGCCAAGGCTATGATGCTGGGCGCTGATGCCATAGCAGTTTCTAATTCTGCGTTACAAGCTATAGGCTGTCTCGGCATGCGTGCTTGTCACAGCAACAATTGTCCTGTGGGTATTGCCACACAAAAAGAAGGACTACGCAAAAGACTAATTATAGATTCTTCAGCACAGCAGTTATATAACTTCTTCAATGCTACTAACGAATTGATAAAAGTAGTAGCGCGATCATGTGGGCATGACGACGTATCAAAATTTAATCTGAATGACTTGAGCACTTATGACTATGATATGCATAGACTTGCTGGCATTCCATATGCTGGCATTAATAAAAATTAGATCAGGTATATATGGAAGAGTTCGTTTTGACAATGACAAGTATCATAGGCATCTATGTGATAGTAGGTGCTATTTTTTCAATTTTATTCTTATGGAAAGGTATTGTTAGAGTCGATAAAGATGCAGAAGGTACAGGCATTTTATTTCGCTTGATATTAGTGCCAGGATTACTTGTTTTCTGGCCACTATTTTTAATCAAATGGTATAAGAGCACATAATATGAAGCCATCTCTACGCAAAAAACATTTTTCAATCTGGGTACTACTGGCGACTCTCTTAATCATCTTTCTAATCATTATAAATATATGAGCGCTAATTATACTTCTGTGCTTTGGAACAGCCAAAAGAAACGTTACGACGCGATCCTATGGACGGGCATTATATTTTTTGTTGTAATGATCATCGCATTTCAATTTGTCATTAATTCTAATATCACCCCTGAGACTCTAGTTATTAGAGTCACTGCGCTGACTGCTTTCTTTCTGCTTCATATAATCTTGATGATAGGACCATTGTGTAGATTAGAAGAAAGATTTTTACCATTACTTTATAACCGACGTCATCTTGGCGTGTCCATGTTCTTGATATCAGCCATCCATGGTCTCTTCAGTATGTTGCAATTTCATTCATTTGGAGATAAGAATCCTATCGTAAGTTTATTCTTGTCCAATCAAAAGTATCTTGCCATAAGTGATTTTCCATTTCAAACTCTGGGGTTTTTCTCATTGCTCATCCTTTTTGTTATGGCTGCAACCAGTCATGATTTTTGGTTGAAAAACTTGACTCCTAAAATATGGAAGGCGATACATATGTCTGTATATCTCGTATATTTTCTAATAGTTCTTCATGTTGCGACTGGAGCACTGCAGTATGAGAGTCACCCTATCTATTGGACCATACTTATATTAGGAGCGTTGAGTATCGTGGGCCTTCACATAATGGCTGGAATAAAAGAAATTAAAAAACTGCGTTCTGTTTCATCATTAAAGGATCAAGGATATTATAATATCTGTACTACTCATGACATCAGGAATGACTGTGCGAAGACTGTTTTTATCAACGGTGAAAATATAGCCGTATTCAAATATGATGGCAAGGTGTCAGCGGTCAATAATATTTGCAAACATCAGATGGGCCCTATAGGAGAAGGAAAAATTATAGACGGTTGTATCACTTGCCCATGGCATGGATACCAATATCTTCCCGAAAATGGCCAGTCTCCTCCTCCATTCAATGAAAAGCTAACTACTTATGATACCAAAGTAGTAGACAATTCCATCTGGGTACATCCTAAGCCACATATTGAAGGCACCCCTGTAACGCCTAGTAAAGTTAACTCTTAATGAAAGAAGAAAGATCATTTTACATAGGTTGGCAAGATAACATGCCCGCTAGCCAGAAGTCTTTTTTAAAGAAAGTACTCATACCTGTGTTTATCTTTATTCCTATACTGGCCTTTCTAATCGTATGGATTCAAAATCCTTTTAACAATCATATTTTCGAGTTTGGATCAATCACTGAACATACAGGGATTTATCACGCTAGGCCAGTTCCGATCTTGGAGGTTAATTCTAATACACTACCTGAAGGTATCTCTAATTACGTCTTATTAGTAGGATATGCAAAGTATGGTGCTGAAGGTATCATAAGTGAGATTGAAAAAGAGTTTGGCTCTTTCAATAATAAAAAAGTAACCATTCAAGGAAGTCTAATTTATGGAGATGGCAAAGCTATATTAGAACTAACTAAACAAGAAGAAAGCCTTGTCAAATTATTTGACGAAAGTATAACATCCTCAGACATACCTGGGTCTAGTACAAAATTTGAGAAAACTGGGGAAATCCTTGACCCAAAGTGTTACTTCGGGGTAATGAAACCAGGTGAAGGAAAGATCCATAAGAGTTGTGCTATCAGATGTATATCAGGTGGTATCCCTCCTGTCTTTAGGGTAAAACAAGATGATGACGTAACTCAATACTACGTACTATTAGGACCCAAGGGAGAAAAGATAAATAAAGAAATACTACATATGGTTGGAGAAGATGTCGTAGTAAATGGTATAGCTACCAGCCTTAACGGATGGGATGTCTTACATATCGACCCCAACAACATTCAATAACCTAAATATCTCTATCAACAAAGCGTCAAAGCATGAAGTGGCATAAAGTCTTGGACAATAAATCAGAGTTAAAAGAAGGTCGAGTCATGACTGTAACAGCAGGGCATCAAGGCATCTGTCTCGCTCATTTTGAAGGAAAAATCTGTGCCCTTGACAACAAGTGCCCACATCAAGGTGGTCCGCTTGGTGAAGGCAGCATAGAAAATGGTTTGATCCGTTGCCCTTGGCATGGTTGGGATTTTCATCCATGTTCTGGTAAAGCTCCGGGTTTTGATGATGGCGTTGATACATTTCCGACAGAGGAGAGAGCAGATGGGATATATGTCGGAGTCCAAGAAGAAGCACCGCACGTGACAACTATATCAGATGTTATGGCAGAGACAATGGTTAACTGGGGAGTAGATCGAGTATTTGGAATGGTGGGACATTCTAACCTGGGATTTGCAGATGCATTGCGTAGACAAGAAGTAAAAGGAAAGTTAAAATTCATAGGCATACGTCATGAAGGTGCTGCTTCATTTGCCGCATCGGCATATGGTAAACTAACGGGTAGACCTGCAGCATGCTTTGCCATTGCAGGTCCAGGGTCTACTAACATGTTCACAGGCATGTGGGATGCAAAGGTCGATAGAGCACCGTTGCTAGCATTGTCTGGTCAAGTCGCCACACAAGTAGTTGGAACAGGCAACTTTCAAGAACTAGATTTAGTAAGTGCTTTTAGTAGTGTTGCATCTTTCAATCATAGAGTGCAACACAATAGCAAACATAGTGACTTAATGTCTTTGGCTATCAAGCATGCTATCCTCAAGAGAGATGTATCGCATTTGACATTTCCCGATGAAGTTCAAGTTCTACCAGCTCCAGAGAAAGCACAGTCTCAGACATCGGAAGGTAGAATTACTCCGATGACTATCGCACCGCCTAAAGCATCTTATGAAAGAGCGCTTGGCTTATTACAAAAATCTGAAAGACCAATAATCATTGTTGGACATGGGGCTAGGTTTCATATGGATCGAATCATCTCTTTGGCGGAAAAACTTCAATGTCCAGTGATGACCACCTTTAAAGGAAAAGGTCAGATCAGTGATGCCCATCCACTAGGTTGTGGCGTTCTTGGTCGAAGTGGTACACCCATTGCGTCATGGTTTATGAACGAATCCGATCTTCTGGTGGTGATAGGTGCATCATTTTCTAAGCATACAGGTATTACAGCGAAGTTACCAACGATTCAAATTGATTTTGACCCATTGGCGCTTAGCAAGTTTCATAGTATCGATGCAGCGGTATGGGGAGAAATATCAGTGACCGTTAAGATGTTGAGTGATGAGATAACTGATGTATCTAATAAAAAAGATCGTACCCAAGATATAAGTGAGAGATGGGCCATCTGGAGTAAAGAGAAGCAAAAAAGATTGACAGAAGAACGTGGTGAAGGTGTGAGTTCTATCTCTGTATTTGATGAACTTACTAAGCAAGCACCTACCGATGCTGTCATGTGCGTCGATGTTGGCAATAATGCATATTCATTTGGTCGATATTTTGAAGCGACGGCTCAGTCCTTCTTGATGTCAGGGTATCTTGGATCGATAGGATTTGCGCTACCGGCGTCAATCGGAGCATGGGCTGCTGTCGGAGATAGCCGCCCGGTAATAGCAGTTGCTGGTGATGGTGGATTTTGTCAATATCTGGCGGAGATGACCACTCTTGTGAAGTACAATATGCCGATCAAAGTTATCGTCTTAAACAATAATGAACTAGGAAAAATATCAAAAGAACAACGTGCTGGAGAATTTGATGTTTGGGCAACTTCACTTATCAATCCTAGTTTCGCAGATTACGCTACAAGCTGCGGTGCTTTGGGCTTGCTTGTAGAAAACAAAGATGATCTATCGACGGCCATGCAAAAATTGCTCAGTCATTCTGGCCCCGCACTTCTTGAAGTTAAAACGGATGTTAAGCTAATCTAAGCCGACAGTCATGGTATATGTGTAATTACTTTGTATAGATTATAAGATTGAGGCAATCTTTGATCATACTCGCTTATACGTTCATGTGCTAATTATTGTCGATGAGCTACTTTCATCTACGGATAAATTCCTAATGCATACATTTGATAGGTAAATGTAACAGTGATTTGAGTCAACACTATCTTTCTACTTTAGTAGTTTTTCTAATTTGCCTCCAAGCGATAAGAGGCCAGCAAGGTAGTACTCTTCAAGAACAATATCAATATCATATCCGTAAGACTAATGAGTCTATAAAGGTAGATGGCAACCTTGAAGAATCTGTCTGGCAGACGGCTCAACGTGCTACGGACTTCTGGATGTCATTTCCTGTAGATGATCGCAGATCTGACAAAGAGATTCAGACAGAAGCCATGGTAACATATGATGATAAATATATATATGTTGCTGCTATCTGTCATGGCTCTGGCCCATACGTTATGCCTTCTTTGAAGAGAGATGCCAGGGCATTTTGGCAGGGAGATGCATTTGGTGTTGTCTTCGATCCGGTTAACGAAAAAACCAACGGATTCAACTTTAATGCTAACAGTTCAGGTGTTCAGTCAGAATCTTTGATAACAGGTCAGACTGGTACAAGAGGAGGAGGAGGAGGACAGGGCGTCAACAGTGCATGGGATAATATATGGGTGTCGGAAGTTCAGATCTATGATAACAGATGGACAATTGAAATTGCTATTCCATTCAAGTCACTCAGATTTAATGACAGCGAGGTTTGGGGTATCAACTTTCTCAGAGGACATAGTAAGTCCAACTCTTATCACATGTGGTCACCTGTTCCTGTACAATTCAGAGGGGTAGATCTAGGATATACAGGTGCACTTATATGGGACAAATCCCCTGCACTTTCTAAAAGCAATATTTCAATTATTCCTTATGCTCTTGCCTCTACCTTTAAAGACATAGAAAACGATCAACCCACCGATAACAATTTCCAAATAGGCGGTGACGCGAAGATAGCTATCTCTTCAGGGCTCAATCTTGACTTGACACTTAATCCAGACTTTTCTCAAGTTGATGTAGATGAGCAAGTTACTAATCTCACTACAGTCAATATTCGCTTTCCAGAAAGAAGGTTATTCTTTTTAGAAAACAGCGATCTATATAGCGACTTTGGAATCCCACCCATGCGTCCTTTTTTCTCTAGGCGTATAGGACTTGATGATGATGGCAATGCTATACCCATCACCTATGGTCTGAGATTGTCCGGCAATCTCAATAAAGATCTTAGGATAGGTGTCATGAATCTACAGACCAAATCCAAGGGTGAGTTTCTTGGACAAAATTATACTTCAATTACAGCACATCAACAGATCTTCGGTCGTTCCATCGTCAAAGGATACTTTCACAATAGACAAGCTTATAATGAAGGTTCGTTTTTGACAGAAGACTTTAATCGTACAGCAGGATTAGAATATTCATTTAGATCACCTGATGGTAGATGGCAAGCATTTGGAGGATATGGAAAGTCATGGAGTCATCAACTCAATGATGACAACTACTTTTATAATGTGGCTGTAGGATTTGATAGTCGTACAATAGGATTCTATACCAACTTAGCAGGTATCGGCAACAATTATAGAGCAGACATGGGATTTATCCCAAGAGCACAACACTTTGATGCTTCCGAAAACCGCACGATTATTATAGGATTCAATCATGGATTTACCAGAGCCAGTTACAAGATATTCCCAGATGATAATTCTAAAATCAACTTTCACACGATAGCATTTCGCAATATTCTTGATTACACAAAGGATGGTTGGGATCTAATTCAAAACATAAGTACATTAAGTTATAATCTAAATATGGCTAATTCTAGTAGCATAGAATTTTCAGTAAGTCATGAAGAGCAAGGATTACTTTTTCCATTTGGATTTACATCTGAGAATCCATTGCCTGTTGGCAAATACGTCTTCAATTATGCCGAAGCAGAATATAGATCTGATAGCAGAAAGTACTTTAGTTATACACTTGGGATAAGACGTGGAGGATTTTATAATGGAGATAGATCAGAGTACTCAGTAGATCTAAGGTATCGAGCACAACCTTGGGGTAACTTTAGTATTAGATTCGTACAAAACGATCTTGTTTTTCCTGAAGAATTTGGTAAAACAAGATTGTTCTTGGTGGGCCCAAAGTTTGAATTGAACTTTTCAAGAAACCTCTTCTGGACCACTTTTCTACAATACAACACACAAAGAGAAAACTTCAATATCAACAGCCGCGTACAATGGAGATTCAAGCCATTATCAGATCTCTTCTTAGTGTACACCGATAATTATGCAACAGATATCTGGGGTCCAAAAAATAGAGGCTTAGTGATCAAGATGAACTACTGGTTAAATATATAGATGTTAGGCAAGGAGGATTTTAAAAAGGATAGTCAAAAGATAATTGATTGGATAGATGATTTTTACACCAATCTCAAAGAGCTACCAGTAAAGTCTCAAGTGAAACCCAAAGAGATATACAATCAAATCTCGGATGCCATACCCTTAGAAGGACAACCTCTTAATGACATATTATCGGATACCAAAGAGATCATACTACCCGGTATAACTCATTGGCAACACCCCAACTTTCATGCATACTTCCCAGCTAATAGTAGTGTTGAGTCGGTATTTGCAGAGATGATAACGACAGCTCTGGGTGCCCAATGCATGATCTGGGAAACCTCCCCTGCAGCTGCAGAATTAGAACAACGCATGATGGAGTGGATGAGAGATGCCATGGGATTGCCAACACATTGGGAAGGTGTGATACAAGATACTGCCTCTACTGCAACCTTATGCGCCATCATATGTGCAAGAGAGAAAGCCACAGGGTTCACCTCCAATGACGAGGGTGTCCCACCTAACTTAAGGGTATACTGTTCTACACAGACTCACTCTTCGATAGAAAAATCTGTTGTGATAGCAGGTATAGGAAGAAAAAATCTTGTAAAAATAGATGTCGATCAGAAGCAGAGATTGTCCCCTAATCTTCTTGAAGATCAAATCTTAAAAGACATCGAATCAGGGTATCAACCCTGCTGTGTCGTAGTTGCACTAGGTACAACTGGTACAGTAGCAATCGATAAGTTAGCG
>CAZRXJ010000054.1:0-8573 GCA_964604025.1 uncultured Saprospiraceae bacterium
AGAAGGTCTTGATTGTACAGCTGTATGTGCAGTGGATGGAGGCACTTTAAATTCTAATTCTGGCAATGAGATTATAATTTGTGCAGATGATGGAGAGGATGACGAGATTGCATTTACAGTAAGTGGAAATGTAGGTGGTAATAACATATTTGTGATTACAGATGAAGCCGCTCAGATTATAAGATTGACGGATGGCACATCGATTAATTTTGAAGGAACTGGATCAGGAACAGCTATAATCTGGCACTTAAGTTATGATGATGGATTAGCTGGCCTCATTGAAGGATCTAATACGAGCGATATTGATGGTTGTTTTGATTTTTCTAATTCAATTACAATTGTTAGACAGATAGGAAATGAGTGCCCGCAAGATTGCACAACTGATGGCGGTACTATCTCAACAATTGAAGGAGAGACGGACCTGGTTTTCTGTGCTGGTGATGTCAACTTTAGTGTTACTAATGACAGTGCAAGTGATGATACTACTTCATCATACTTATATATCATAACAGATGAAGATGGTGTCATCCAAGATTGGCAAGCTAATGCGGATTTTAATCTTAATCGAGATCCAGGCGGCATATGCCGTATATATGGATACAACACACTTGATGCTTCTATATTAGAAGTAGGGTTAGGCATCGAAGATATAGAAGTAGGTTGTGGTGTGATCTCTGATAACTTCATCACAGTAACTAAAGAGATCGGTGGTTCATGTGATGAGGGCTGTCATGTACCAAGGGACATAAGAGTCCGACTTCTGAATAACAATAAATGGGATGTTAGATGGGATCGAGTCGATGAAGCAAGAGGCTACACAGTGTTAGTCGGATTTGAAGGTCTGCCTAACTCTTTCTCTCCTGTGCCAATCCGAAGAAATAGAATAACATTGACAGGACCTCCTAATAGAACGATTGTGATCCAAGTGAGGTCAGATTGTAGCTTCGGAGAGTCGTCGACTTTCAGTACGCTTATACGACTAGTTGATATGGATGGTATCCGAAGTTCTAATAGTTCTGGTAGAAGTTTGGACATTCAGCATGGTACTATCCTACCATCTGGTATTATCATTACAGAACAAGCAGTTGCCTTTCCTAATCCAGCACATGACTATATAACCATATGGTATGATGTAGAGAGTGTAGATGGAAGATTGTCAATATTTGATCAGACAGGAAGAAGAGTATTGAGAAGAACAATCAATGGACATCAAGAATTTCACGACATTTCAATAGAAGGATTAAGTGAAGGCATGTACTTTATCATGATCGAAAGTGAAGGTGAGATATTGATGCAGGATAAGCTGATTAAGGTAAGGAATTAATGAGGTATAGAAAGGATTGATATAAAGAAAATGCGCATCCTCATGGGTGCGCATTTTCTTTATATACTCATAATGGCATGACCTATTTTGTATTTTGTTTATCTTTTTTCTTGTTTTTCTTAAACAATATGATATTAACGTTGTTTAAATGTGCTAAAGTGACATCATGAAACACCTTAAAGTAGGAGATAAAGCACCAGATTTTACAGCACTCAATGAAAATGACGAATCAGTAAGCCTGTCTGATTATATAGGAAGTGGGGTGATTTTATTTTTTTATCCCAAGGATGATTCGCCCGGCTGTACTAAAGAGGCCTGTAACTTAAGAGATAACTATAAGCAGCTTCAGAAGTTAGGATTTGAGATTCTCGGTGTGAGCCCAGATAAGACGACAAAACACAAAAAGTTTATTGATAAATATGAATTTCAATATTCTCTTATAGCTGATACTGAAAAAGAAATCATCAATTCTTACGGATTATGGGGCCCCAAAAAATTTATGGGAAGAATTGTCACTGGCGTTCATAGGACAACTTTTGTCATCGATAAAGAAGGTGTAATCAGCCATATTATAGAAAAAGTCAAAACTAAAGACCACGCTCAGCAGATATTCACTCTACTTAACGCTTAGATGAAGATATAGTAGTTAGTTTTTATAATCATTATCGATTATTGAGGCTCTGTTTTTTACAGAGCCTTTTTTAATTAGAAATTAAAATTACGTTCTAATTCATTATAATTTTCTGAAGCATCTTGTGCGGTGACTTTGATGGTGTGCTTACTTATTCTATCAGATGCTATCATATCAAACCATATGGTTTGTGTCTTGGCATCATGTTGGCAAAGAACCCATGCATCATCTAGATAGACATTAAAATCTATGGCGTCAGTATGGTGAGTAGGTATATAATTATCAGTTAGTTGAAATTTGAATCGTTTTGTCTTAGATCCAGGTAGACTTACAATCTTTATAACCGGGGCAATAGTGTCAATCCCTACACGATATTTTTTTAGAGCACTTAAGAACGTTACGAGCATGGTATCAGCTTCCCATCTTACCTTATGCCTTTCTGTTTCGCCCTTTAGGTTAGTACTTAAGAAAGCGTACTTGCTCTTCGGGTAGTTTTTAGCAGAAAGACGATGCCTTACTTTATATCTTTTGAAAGTTGGTATAGGTCTTTCCTGCTGTAGATCTATCAAGGTGTCTGAAGCTGTTCCTATATAAACCTGTTCGGGTTTGCAAAAAGTGTTTCTGTCAAATATAAATTCAGTTATACCATTAGTAATACTGACACTGTCTTGTGGTCTTATTCTGTTTAGTGTTGAAGTAGAATCTGGATATTGAGTTCGGAGAAGATCATCTCTTCTTACAAAAAATGATATAGAAGTTATATTATCTTCTACATCTCCAACTTTAATTTCAACTTTTGTTTTTCTAAATTCAAAAGGCGAGATATATCCATTGGAACCTTTGTTATTATAAATTGACAATTCGTTTATAGAGCTCAGAAAACACTTAGTAACGTATTTTTTATTTTCCTTTTCTTCATAATCCATATGAGTGTGTATGAACTTGGCATGATCAAAAGGGATGCTGTCTAAATTGAAAGCAAAAGAAGCCTCTCCATCTACTATCATCTCAAGACTATAGATGCCATTGTGATTTTTGGCACCATTCATTCTATCATAAGTTCTTATGCCTATGCCGATTTTGTGAGACCCAGTTTTTATAATACCACCACTGACTGTCAGTTGTTCTGACTTCGTGCGATAAGCTGGATAATACTTTTTAGATATCTCTTCGTTGTCAGGACTTAATTCATAGATAAATATGCCTACGATATCTGGACGTATGTTATCTAAGGGCTTCAGACCAATGACAGCAGGGTTTATGGGTGTTTCAGAATCTGTATTTCTAATTTCAAAGTGTAGGTGTGGCCCAGATGATCTACCTGTATTTCCAAGTATGCCAATATACTGACCTTTCTTTACTGGCAATAAAGAGTCTTCAGGATAGTCTGTGATTTTATATTTTTTCTCTTTATACAGTTTCTTGTTAATATACTGTCTTATGTTAGGAGCAAAGTCATGAAGATGTGCATATACAGATGTCTTGTTGCAATTGTGATCGATATATAACGCATTACCATATCCTTCTGGTTGAACATTGACTCTTGAGATATATCCATCAGCGATTGCATAGATTGAATCGTGAGGTACACCTCGATGTTGTTTGTAATCTATGCCTGCATGGAAGTGTGCTGTTCGTGGTTCTCCATAAGATCCCGACAGAATAGTCTTATGGCTGATAGGTGATCTATAATCAAGATCGCAATCTTGAGCCCAAGCAAATGTGCAAATCAGCATTAGGCAACTGATTATGAAATAGAATCTCAACCGATACATCTAACTTTTTATATTGATCGAAATATCCACATGTCCTTTGATAAATGAGAGCATATCAAATGGAGATTCATTATTGGCCTGACTTAACTTGTCTAAAATATCTGCTTGATCTAGTTGTTCTTTTATTGCTTCTGTGATGTGTTCATTTATTCTTGATTGTAGCCAACGATCTTCTTGTTTTTTTCTAATTGAAAGAATGGATGATTGTTTAGTCTTTATAAGTTGATCAATTGCATCCGTTACCTCCTGTCGTCCTTCCTCCGTAACAGAAGAATAGTTGATCACAGGGATCTCACCACCTTTTCTTCTTAAGTGAATCGCTTCTCTGAATTCTTTAGCCGCATCGATGGACAGTTTCTTAGCGTCTCCATCTGACTTGTGGATGATGATGAGATCAGCTTTTTCCAATACTCCCTTTTTGATCCCTTGCAAGCTATCTCCACTGCCGGGTAATACCAACAAGACGGTTGCATCAACATGGTGACTTACATCTACTTCAGATTGACCCACACCAACTGTTTCTATTAGCAATCTATTGATTCCTATAGCTTCACATAAGATTATAGCTTCGTATGTGTACTGATTTAGACCACCAAGATGTCTATTACTGGGACTTGGTCTGATAAAGACGCGTTTGTCTTTGACTAATTCTTCCATCCTAGTTTTATCTCCTAGTATGCTTCCTTTACCATCAGTGGAACTGGGGTCTACAGTTAGTATCCCGACTCGATTGTTTTCTGATGTGAAGTGGCTAGCGATACTATCTATGAAAGTACTCTTGCCTACGCCAGGGCTTCCAGTGATACCGATCCTAAATGATGGGACTCTATGTTTATAGCAAGATATCAATGTCTTTAAGGATATCTCCTGATGTGCTATATGATCACTTTCCAATAAAGTGATGCTCTCAGAGAGGATATAATGGTCCTTATGCTTGGTGATACCATCGACATAATAGGATAGAGATTTTATCTTTGTTTTGTCTCTTTTTAGACGACTCTTAATCGATGGATTTATGTGTTTCATACGTCTGCGCAGGCGAAGATATGTAATTGAGGGGTAGTGCCTTAGACACAAGCAGGTAGAGAGACAAAAATTATCTGGTTTGTCACTTAGAATATGAGTAAACTTGCAGAACTATTTCGATCTTTGCGCGTTCGACACAATACATAAGAGAACCATATTATGGCAGTTAAGAGCATATACCTTGATAATAACGCTACTACGCCGTGTGATCCACGAGTTGTAGATGCTATGTTACCTTATTTTCACAACATCCCAGGCAATGCTGCTAGTAGAAATCATCCCTTCGGATGGGCTGCAGAAGAAGCAGTAGATTACTCACGGGATCAGATAGCCAAGTTGCTCAATGTAGATGCGAAAGAGATCATCTTCACATCTGGTGCAACTGAGTCTGATAACTTGGCCTTGAAGGGAGTATTTGAGATGTACGCTCGTAAAGGCAATCATATCATTACACTTGAGACAGAACACAAGGCAGTACTTGATTCTTGTAAGAAGATCGAGAAGATGGGAGGAGAAGTAACATACCTGCCTGTTGAAAGAAATGGTATCGTTGATCTAGCAAAGTTAGAAGCGGCGATCACAGATAAGACTATCTTGATCTCTATCATGTGGGCTAACAATGAGACAGGTGTTATCCAACCGATGAAAGAGATTGGTGCTATCTGTGAGAAGCATGGTGTTCTCTTTATGAGTGATGCTACCCAAGCAGTAGGTAAGATTCCTACGCATCCTAAGGATATAGGTATACATCTTATGGCTTTTACTGGTCACAAGATGTATGGCCCTAAAGGTGTAGGAGCATTATTCGTTAATAGAAAGAATCCTAGAGTCAAGGTAACAAGCCAGATAGATGGCGGTGGACATGAGCGCGGGATGCGTTCTGGTACACTTAATGTACCAGGCATCGTAGGTATCGGAGCAGCAGCAGAGTTGGCAAGACTTGAGATGGCAGAAGAGGCTAAACGCTTGTCTGCATTAAGAGATAGATTGCAAGAAGGTTTGGTCAGTAGACTTGAAGAATGTTATATAAACGGAAGTGAAGAACATCGTATGCCTCATGTCACTAACATCTCATTTAAGCATGTTGAGGGAGAAGGACTGATGATGACATTTAACCAAGATATAGCGGTATCATCTGGATCTGCATGTACGTCTGCTTCACTTGAGCCATCATATGTATTAATGGCTCTTGGATTAGGTGATGACTTGGCTCATTCTTCACTGAGATTGAGTCTTGGGAGATTTTCAACAGAAGAAGAGATAGACTATGCTATAGATGCTATCGCTAAAGGCGTCCAACATATGAGAGACCTTAGCCCTATATGGGAAATGTATAAAGAAGGAGTAGATCTTGATGCGGTTGAGTGGGCAGAACATTAATAAGTAGATAAAAAGGAACAAAATATTTCGCAAAAGCGTTAATCATCTTATAAAAGGTAAAACATGGCTTATTCTGAGAAATTGTTAGAGCACTTCAAGCACCCTAAGAATGTAGGTACACTTGATAAATCCAAAAAAACCGTAGGGACTGGCCTCGTTGGTGCCCCTGAGTGTGGAGATGTGATGAGATTGCAGATCGAAGTAGATGAAGAAACTCAGATGATCAAAGACGCTAAGTTCAAGACTTTTGGATGTGGATCAGCTATTGCTTCAAGTTCATTGGCTACAGAATGGTTAAAAGGAAAGACCATCGATGATGCGTTGAAGATTGACAATATGGCCATCGTTGAAGAGTTGGCACTACCACCTGTGAAGATACATTGCTCAGTGCTTGCTGAAGATGCGATCAAAGGTGCCATCAAAGATTACAAAGAAAAGAACGCCTAAGAGTTAGGTTAGACTAATAAAAAGTACTGCTATGTTATTTGTTGCAGATAGTGCTAAGGATAAGATTGACGAACTCAGAGCTTCAGAAAGCTTTGGTGAAGACTACTTTGTGCGCGTATCAGTAACAAGTGGTGGATGTAGTGGCTTGAGCTATACCATGGACTTTGACAATGAGTCAAAGGAAAATGACCAGATATTTGAAGATAAAGGAGTGAAGATCGTCACAGATCTTAGAAGCTTTCTATATCTCTGTAATACAACTTTAGAGTTTAGTGGAGGTCTTGAAGGCAAAGGCTTCTTCTTTAATAACCCCAATGCCAGTCGAACATGTGGATGTGGGGAGAGTTTTGCCGTATAAGTCAAGAGGATAAATCCCTAATTTTCAGGATTGCATAAGAGCTAATCTTTGTTATGCTATCACCACTTGGCAGGATTAATGCATAAACGTTAATAGTTCATAGATTTTATGGACTACATTTGTATCATCAACAAGTAGGGTGGAGATTTATCAATTCATAGCACCGGCTCTTGCAGCCTATTATATCTACAGACTCTCTGTTGAACTCAAGGTGCGTAAGAAGTTTTTGTTTACTAATATCATGTGGCTTGGCTTCTGGAGTGTGATAGCCGTACTGGGTATCGTCCCACATCAATTTTCTATTAATGTAGCAGAAGTACTGGGCTTCAAGTCAGGTATCAATGCCATCATCTTCATAGCATTGGCATTCCTGATCATCTTGTCTTTCTATCTTTCTTCTAAGTTGGATACACTAGAACGCAAGATAACCGAGTTGGTAAGACAACTTGCTCTTGATGAAAGTAAGATTCGAGAGCTTGAGCGCAAGAGAATCAGCGAACAGAAAGAGTCTAAAAAACTTGTGAAGGACCTATGAGGATATTGTTTATCCTTGAATACTACTACCCGCACATCGGAGGTGTCGAAACCTTTTTTCAAACACTGATAGAAAAACTTGATAGCGAAGGTCATCAAGTCACTGTATTTACTAATCGATATGACACTTCCCTTCAAGCTCATGAGACCATGGGTAAGAACATCTCTATCATAAGGAAGCGATATTATAATCGATACTTATTTACTTTTTTTGCATGGTGGTCGGCGCTTCGCTATGCTCGCAAATCAGACCTAATACACACTACCTCTTACAATGCTGCGATACCTGCTTGGTTGGTCTCTCTTTTAACCAAGACTAAATCTGTTATAACATTTCACGAGCGATGGGGTAAGTTGTGGTATAAGTTGCCATGGATGTCTTATCCCGCTAAGGTGCTTCATTTCTCATTCGAATGGATGATAACTAAGTTGTCTTTCGACAAATATGTTGCTGTTTCTGATTATACAAAACAAAGTTTACTAGAAGCAGGAGTAGCTGAAAATCGGGTTATCAGAATATACAATGGTATCACTTATGATAAATGGCCTGAGCATACTGGTTCGGATTCGAGTCAGCCTTTCACATTTTTATATTTTGGCAGGGTAGGCTATGCCAAAGGTGTAGATGTTCTTATTGATGGTTACAAGACAATCTCAGAAAAGAAAGAAAATCATAGATTGATTCTTGTAGTTCCTTCAGAAGACACTCCTCTTCTAAGAAAGACAAAAGATCTAATTTCTAATTATAATCTTAGTTCAAAGATTGTAATGAAACATGACCTGTCTTTTGAATCATTAGTTCAAGAGATTGCTAGTGCTGATGCGGTTGTCATACCTTCATATAGCGAAGGCTTTTGTTTCGCGGCGGTAGAGACTATGGCTATCGGTACTCCGATAGTCTCTTCTGGCCAAGGAGCATTAAACGAGGTGGTTCATGGCCAATATATAGAATCCGTTAGTATAGATGCATACGATATGGCATTAGCTATGTCAGACGCACTAGATGGACGTTGGGTACATAGGGAGGAAAAGAAATTTCAATTGGATGATACGATACTCCAGTACTTAAACTTATACAACGATCTTCTTTCTAAATGA
>CAZRXJ010000055.1:0-8573 GCA_964604025.1 uncultured Saprospiraceae bacterium
CAATGCTTTGTTCGCAGCTACTGGAGAGAGAGTAAGATCTTTGCCATTGACCAAGCATGGTTATAAGTTCGTATAGACTAACGTTATAATAGTTCTTCATATTTAAAGTCTAACTATAAGAAGATTATAACCAGTGATACATTCCTAAATTGGTATAGGAATGATTTATTCTAATAAAGAATACTCTTCTATCTGAATACAGTTAGGTCCGAAATCACCCAAATCACCCCCATAGCGCCAGATCAGTTGATCTTCATTGAAGGATAGGCCCGAATGAGTCTCGTTGTCATCTTCGATCAAAGTAACTTTGTTGTCTTGGAATACAAACGTGCCAGAAGGCGACCAAGTGCTTTCCTCAGTCAGAACACAAGTAGAACTTATCGTAAATTCATCAAATGTCCCTTGAAATGTTAGATCAGATTTGAATTCTATTCTGTAATGAAAGCAATATTGTATTCCAGGTCTTTGTATACATAAGTTCTCTCCTAAGACATCTGCAAGGGCCGGATTGAGCACACTCGCAATGGTGACAGCACTTTTAGATTAAAATTGATGCAAAAATCAAACCATAGACTACCCTTGATCTGAGTGTGTGGAACGAAGCACCGAATATTGATAATTAAACATAAAAGTCTTATCTATATAAGCTTCATTCACAACGAGATCAAAACCCTGAAATATCCAATCTGTCTATCTGACAGACCGTTATAAATGGTGTCATATCCAATCCACGAGATGGGGTCTCTGGATTAGAAGGGTTAAAGTTTTTAGAACGACTAAGAATGACGTCACCGTTTTTATTGATTATTGCGATTCTGATTAAATCACCCTCTTTAAGATCTGTTTCAAAAGAGGCACCAGAGTCAGCTTCAATCTCAAATCTTTGGTTTTTCTCTTTATGAGTAATGCTAAAAGTCAGTGGCTCACCAGGGGAGCAAATCGCATCCCAATGACCTGTCCAATTAACTAATGCAATTATTGGAAGCCCTCCTACCGGTCCATCATCTCTCTCATCTCCTGAACAACTGCCAAGGAAAATACAAATCCATATTAGAGAGAAGAGATTGCACTTCATGATTCTTCGTTTATATATAAACGCTTTACTTTACCAAAACGCTGTACAACTACAAGGCCAAGTCTTAAATGTCTTCTATTAGAAAAGACTAATAATAATTCATCCCAATCAAGTTGACCTTCCAGTAACAAATTACTAAAAGTGAGATTCCAACCACATTCAATATTAACCATGGAAAGTCAGAACGTTTGATTTTTTTCCAATTTCTAATTATTGCAACAGGATATAGTGCAGCCAGTATTGCTCCAGCAGTTGTTAACAACAAACCTATCTTATAAATCATTGGTGTTCCTCTTGTCAAGGATATCTCAAAGGCGTAACCTATCAATAATATTCCAAAACCAATAAGTAAACATAACACAATCAATGTCATCATAGACTTCCATTGTATCGGTCTTTTATTTTTCTTTAATTGTATCAACGGGCGGATGACCAATCCTATTAGTAACATCAACAAAGAGGCTCCAAGTGCTATGCGTAAAGCATTGGTAGATTGAAACCAATTGATTTTTTCTGATGTCCAATACAAGCGCTCCGAAAAATATTGTGCACTACCATGTTCATCAGACGTGAATCCTATCTTACGTCTACCATCAAGCATCTGATAGGTGTTGTTATCGATGGGTTCATAGATCTCATCTTCAAATGACAATTGTCCGTTGCCAATGTGTTCGATAACGGGTTCATTGATGCCAAAGAGCATCTGCCCTCTCTCAAAGGTTGACTTGGTTACAGTTGCCTGCTGATAGGTCCCAGCATACATTTCAGCTTGACTGATGGCAACTTCTAAAGAAATAGGAACTAGATCTTCTGCAACCTCCTTCTCCACAATCGAATCAAGTACGGAGTATATAACATTGAAAGCAAAGGCGGCATTTTCTTGCCCACCACTTTCTGACATAAAAAGCCCCAAATCCAATTCTGGATAGAATATATAATACGACCCAAAGCCATCGATACCTCCACCGTGATTATATCCATCGTAACCTCTGAACTTTTCAATCATCATCCCATAAGCCATGGCTTCAAAATCCATAGGTGGCGCAAAGTGTCGTTGTGTCATTAATTCAAATGAAGCTTTAGAAATGATCGGTTGACCATTGACCTGAGCGCTATCCAACATCGCTGCCATAAAAAGAGCCATGTCAGCTCCAGTCGTGTTGAGTGTACTTGCCGCTGGATTCACCAAGTATAATCTCTGACGCTCTTTATATGTTCCATCCCAGCGATAAGGTTGTACAGGTTGATCAATAGGGTTGTCATCTGTATGTTGATATAAAGTCGAATGTATCATACCCATAGGAATCAGAATGTTTTCCTCAATATAATCTTCATATTTATCACCGGACATTTTTTCAATTAACAGACCAAGAATCCCGTAACCCTTATTAGAATATGAAAACAATTCTCCAGGTACATGAATCTGATTGCTAATTGAAGTTTGGACAAACACATCAAGACTATTTGCATCGATAGAAGCTTGACTCACTCTATATTCCGAATGTTCTAAACCAGCTGTATGGGTCAACAAATCATGAATAGTAAATGAATATGGAGCATTCCATTCGTAAATATCTTCTGGCAAGTAAGTCCTAATGTCGGCATGGAGGTCCAATGCTCCTTCTTCTACAAGTTGCATGATAGCAATAGCCGTAAATGTCTTTGTGATAGAAGCGACTCTAAATTGTGAAAGAGTTGGATCAATTGGTTTTTGACTAGGCAGATGCTCGTAGCCGATTCCTTTTGTATAAAACGGTGCACCATCTTTCACTATAGATATAATAGCTCCAGGTACATTATAGTCATCTATAAAGGTGTCGATCTTACTGTCTATTAAGTTGATCAAGTGAAGGCTATCTATCTCTTTCAATTGGCCAAGACACAAAGTTGGTTGCAAGGCGAGGATAACAATGATGAAGTATTTCATTTCCGTTTTTTATTGTGTTTGTGTTGATACTTCAAATATGAAGGATATAAGCGCTTAATTGTCAAGCGACATTCCTATGTCAACCAATGGCCTACGGAGAAGTGGCAGTACTGGATAAAGTTAGAATAGTGCATCTTAGAGTCCAAGACTCATCGACAAATCCTCCTCTGTCATGAGCAAAGGTAATTTGGGCTGTTTCTCGCTTAGAAAAACTATTCTTATAGGGCCTTATCTACTTGAGAATAGAGAGGACATCATCTTTGTAACTGGTGCCGATAGGAATCTCTTTCTCTCCGATCTCAATGTCTTGTGCAGTAAAGGCAGTGATCATGGCGCGATTAACAATAAATGACCGATGAATCCTAATGAAGTTTTCAGGAACCTTCGTCATAAACTCGCTTATCTTTTCTTTGGTGACCACAGTTTCGTTGAGCGTGTGAATATGGATATAATCTTTTACACTTTCGATATACTTGATCTCATCAAATTTTACTTTGACATAGCGTTTATTGACATTTACATAAATGGATTTGGTAGGTTCCGTTTCAACGTTCGGAGTAATCGTCACTTTGCTCGGTTCTTGGCCCTTAAGGTCAAAGTACTTATCTACTGATTGCAAAAAACGAATGAATGTGATGGGCTTCATGAGATAGTCAAGCACATTCAACTCATAGCTTTCAACAGCATAGTCTCTATAGGCGGTAGTGAAAACTACAGCAGGTGGTTCAGATAGTGTCTTAACAAGCTCTATCCCAGTCAAGACTGGCATCTGTATGTCAAGAAACATCAGGTCGATTTGCTCTTTTTTTAGAATACTTAGCGCATCGATAGGATTACTTGCCGTTGCAATAAGGGTAAGCTCCGGTACTTGAGCAACATGTTTAGTCAATAGTTCTATGGCGAGTGGTTCATCGTCGACGATGATGCATCTGATTGTATCCATTATTTATAAAATTTTATGAAGAAAATGTATCCTGACTCTTCACTTGTTATGTTTAGACTATGCTGCCCTTGATAAATCGAATCCAAGAAAGCTGAAATCTTTGTCTTCAATTTATCGAATGTTAGTGTTTCTTCCAGATCACTTGATTCAAGTGTAAATTGAAATACACTACCCTCTTCTTCACTTGTCGTAAATATCGAAATTGAGATCTGCCCAAGCTGATTTATCTTTTGATGTTGTAAGATGGTTTCAACTATTCTAACAAAGGTTAGAGGTCTGATTCTAAAAGATGGATCGATAAGATGAGTCACAAAATCAGCAATCTCAATTTGAGCGGAACTATCAGCACAAAGTCTCAAATAACGACTTAATTGTTCTAACTCAACGGCAGCCATCACAGATTCTTTATTAGACTGATACAAGGTATAATCCAAAATTTCAGACAGTGACTCAATAGTCTTTGGTGTCTCAATGCGGTGCTCGGCACTTTGATTTTTTATCAACTGAAGAGCATTCAGCAAAAAGTCTGGTTGCAATTTAGACACTAAGAGTTTAGACTCCGCATTAGCCGCTTCAGTTTCTAAGTTCAATATATAATTTCGTGACTCATGCTGGTCTTTAAAAAGTTTGATCCCCATAGTAATAAAAACGATGGAGTAAATATCCACCATGAAGCTAAATATAAATTCTCCATTGATCAGTATGTCATATAGTTCGTGAGGTTTGTGCCAACTAATCAATTTAGTTCCGACACCAAAGTCATAATTGATGTGAGCCAATGTTGAAAAGAAGTAAGTGGAGACAATAAAGCTGAGTGAAAATATAAAGTATCTTCTTTTTTGAATCAATGGAAACTGCCAATAGATGAACAAATAGGCAGCCATAATTGTAAAAGGAAGCGTTATAGACAAAAGTATTAAAGTAACTATTATTGGTCGGCTATAACCTAAACTATAGACGCAACCAAATACTATAATACCTAACCAATATAAAATGTGAAGAAGCACTCTATTACCAAAGACAAACTCAAATATTTTATTGATAGAGCTCATAGTTTGACCTCTTGATTAAATTCTATCTGAGCGGCTGAGTAATTCTTCAATTCCTTAAACTGAGGAATCCTAAGGGATACTAAGTAAGATCGATCTCTGGTTTCAATATCTAAGGTATGTCTATCAGCATAAAGTAATTCTAACTGTCTCTTAATATTGGAAAGACCTATACCCTTGCGATATCCTCGTTCATCAGTAGCATTGACTGGTGCAATACTGTTTGAGATGACGAATCTCAATTCATCCGACTCGATCTTCATACTGATATCTACATATGGATTTAGCAAAGAATTACTCACTCCGTGCTTGAAGGAATTTTCTACTAGAGACAACAACATTAGTGGGGCAATTCTAAAATTTTGATCTACTTCTTGTCGATCAAATCTTACTTTTAAATCATCCCCATATCGTATCTTTTCTAATTCTATATAGTTATCTAAGAGGGTAATTTCTTCTCCTAAGGATACTGACGGAGTGCTACATTTATAAAACAAGTAATGCAGAATCTGATAAAGCTTATCAGCTACGTCTGTTGTCTTTGGAGAATCTTGAACAGCTAGAGCATAAAGATTATTAAGTGTGTTAAAGAGAAAGTGTGGATGCACCTGAGATTTTAAAAACTTTAATTCTGCAATCTTCTTCTCTCTTTGCAACGCAAATATTTTCTCCTTGTCTCTGAAATGATTGAGAATTAACAAAATCATCAATGTCACAATTGGAATTAGGAATACCCAAATAACATATTGGCCCATTAATGGAGACAGCTCGGTAAGGATCTCAAGGATCGACTCCTT
Organism: uncultured Saprospiraceae bacterium; assembly: GCA_964604025.1. Taxonomy (GTDB): domain Bacteria; phylum Bacteroidota; class Bacteroidia; order Chitinophagales; family Saprospiraceae; genus JAJRXG01. The sequence goes on from CAZRXJ010000055.1 coordinate 5,792, forward strand.
TTCACTATCATAACCTGTAAGCGTCTCATAGATGTAAACTTTTGTGAAGCGTGCAAGTGCGGTGCTGAAGTAGGCCAGAAAAGCAAACAATAAGCCACTTTTTAGGTATTGTTTATCATTCAATCTTGGAATCGCATAATATAGGATACCATAGGTCAAGATTAATTGTGAAGGTAGATAGCACAGCTTGTTAACTAAGGGTTCATAAGCCTCGCCGTCAAAGATAAGTCTAAAGAATACCCATATTACTACAACCACCACCCAATAAAGGACATGTTGCCTCTTGGTATAATGATCTAAGGTGAAGTTATTCTTACTCAATTGAAGCTTATTATACCTGTGAAAGTAATAGATTTAAAGGCAGAGGTATTATGCTATTGATGAATTCTCTTTTCCACATGACGAATCCACCATATCTACGTCAGACCCACTTTTTCACTACTCTTCACGCTCTTTAACCGTCCGAAGTCTGTCTTCGCCAGCTGCTTTAATATTCAGTCGACTAATGACTCATATTTGAATCACAATCAATATTGGTTGCTTTCTAAATATTTATCATAATGAAAATATCTCATAGAGTCTCATTCATCTGCCTCACTTTGATTCTGTCTACTACAACTGCTTCCGAAGCACAGATATATGTAGATGGCATAGAAACACATATCAATACCGATGGAAGAAAAGTTACACTGGATTCTTCCATTAAAGAAAATGTTGATAACCCATTCTTCTACTACTTTAAAGAACAAGATAATGCCTATATAAATTGGTTGTATGCCAGAAATCTCACTCATGAAAAGTGGGCACCACACTCTAAAGGTGATATGGACAATGGCCCTTTGGCAGAGCAGAATCACACCTTAGTATTCACTATAAAGGAAGGAAAAAAGACAAGATTAGATACGCTAAAAAACAGTATTAATCCATTGAATCATAAAGTCACTAAGATAGCTTCTGGGGATTACAACAGCAACGATTATGACAATGAAGAGTCATGGGACTTCTTGGGCCTTAGGAAGCAATTTGCTAAATGGAAAGTAGGTAGTATCAGTAATATGCTCGATGAACGAAATCTCGATGGCAGTCTTCCTAAAGGCGTCATGTCATATATAGAGATGAATCGTAAGCGCTTGAAATGTGGCGTCAATATCACTAACTTAAAGTCAGAGGTGCTCATCCAGATAGCTGATAAAAAAGGTAACGTCATTTCAACACTTGTTGATGACGAACTTTCACGAGGATGGAAAGAATATGTATGGAAGAGAGGCAAAAACAAGAGAGGAAAATACATACTTATGATCACAGTAGATGGTCAAAAAATGACTCAGAATTTTAAGGCGTGATTGTTGAGATTAATTTTAGAATTACAATGTTCACATAATCGTCAATCGTATATACCTATTCATAAATCGCCACATCATTCTGACTTTGAGACAAGACTCTGGTGGAATAAATAGAATGTTGAATTTATTAGAATCAAAAATCATGTATAAATTTCTCTATTCCAATTTTATAATATCCTCAGTAAAACCTATAAAACCTATAAAACAATTTACCTCTCTCCAACATACTTCCTCCAATTATGCTCCTCTTTAAAGCCCAATATTTCCTTGATCTTACGATTAGAAAATAGTGCTTCATGCTCACCAAGTTCTCTAGTAATCGGCACCCCAGGAAAAAATCGTTCCGCTAACTCTTTGCTGGGTATAATGGCTCCATTGTGATCATTACCAGCGTTGAAAACTTGAAATCCAAGTCCATCTTTTTGCAAACAAAGATCCACGATCTGTCCAAGATCCCGTGCGTCGATATAGCAAAAGACATTCCTTCGACGCACCTCTGGATGTTTAAAATAATATGGAAATAGCTTTTCATATTCATGAGGTTCTATCACATTGCCGATGCGCAAAGCATAGATATCAAATCCCGATCTACGTTGAAAACTTCGAGCTGTCTTTTCATTGACGACCTTCGAGAGCCCATAACTATCCATAGGATCAACATCATAGTCTTCTTCTAAGGGAAGTGAATGAGGATTGGTTTTTCCATCTGAAAAGCAGATACCATAAGTTGTTTCTGAAGAAGCGATAATGATTTTCTTGATACCAAGTGTTACTGCTGCTTCAATCACATTGTAAGTTCCAATGGTGTTGACTCTAAAAGTCTCGTTATCTGGCTTAAGCAATATCCTCGGTACCGCGGCAAAGTGAACCACAGCGTCAAACTTTGGCACACCACTACCCCGTTCCATTTCATCAAATCCTGCATATGCAGTCAAAGCATTGAACATCTGTCCAGAGTCTGTGATGTCCGCTGTCAGGTTGTCAACTCTTTTATGCTTCAAGGGCACTAGATCAACATTCAACACTCGATGTCCTTGATCGAGCAGATATGGTATAACATGCTTCCCTGCTTTTCCCGATCCTCCGGTGAATAGTATGCGCTTGTTGGTCATGGGTTGTTATTTTAAATTTGCTATTGCTCGCAACGTCAGAAGTGACAATTATAGCAATAATAAAAATTACAATTTCCCGAGAAGTTCAACATGTAGATATATGAATGGACAGAGTCCTTGTCTAAAGATTAATTTATTTGGCATTTGAGTCAGGATGCAGCCCATTTATACAGATTAATATTAATAAGTATTGCCTCGGCCCCTGTTACTAAGAGACTTTTTCTATTTTGAAGCTCACTTTTATCCAAGACTTATATGTGTTTGACTAAGAACTACAAAGGGTATGAATCCTTTCAGTATCTAGAAAAAGATAAAGATTATAAATCT
>CAZRXJ010000056.1:0-8510 GCA_964604025.1 uncultured Saprospiraceae bacterium
GCGATGATACTCTTCGTGGTCATCTGTTAGTGCGTACTCTATGAACCCTGAGAAGGACCTACACTTTTGAAGACGGTATGGTTCCTCTTCTTGATCATCAACTAATCCCAATCCTTTTGTAAGACATATCGATCCATCATCTTCTATACATATTAGAGATTCATTTGAGGATCCAATTTCATTTTTGTGAACTTCCTTTTTACCTAGAAATTCAATGTTGTTCCTTCCTTTAAAAAATGAAACCTGATAGTGATCGTCTAAGCTTTTATCCTTTTCAATTTTGATATGAATATGCTCGTGGGCATAACCCCTTTTATCCTTATGAAGATCTTCATCAGTTTGCTCTTTCCATATCTGAAGAAAGTTATCGTAGCTTCCTAGTAATTGATCTGTGCTTGAATCTTGCATACTTATTACTTAATAGACGATGTCTTCACCTTCTGAAACTTTGACCATTCGTTTTCCAATATTGGTACCAGTGTATAATCCAATGAGCGCATGGGGCATTCTGTCAAATCCATGATCAATATCAACTAAAGCTTTTAATTGACCACTTTGAATCCATGAAGCCATATCTCTTTCAGCTTCTTCAAATTGATGTTTATGATCGTATACAAAGAAACCATTCAGGCTAGCTGCTTTTCTTCTAATCTTAAAGACATTTTTTGGAATGAAGGGTTCCTTCATGGCATATTCTGATATCGCACCACAGAGCACAACACGGGCACCTCTTTTTAGATGGATTAGACTTGCGTCAAATATAGGCCCACCAACGTTGTCAAAGAATACATCGCACCCTTCAGACAGCAATTCTTGTAAACGATCTTCTACGTTTTCATTTTTATAATCTATCATTTCATCTGCCCCAAGATCACGAACAATATTGCATTTTGTTTCACCACCTGCTACGCCAATAACTTTACTACAGCCTATGGCTTTTGCTATTTGAACTACCATTGAGCCTACACCTCCTGCTGCACCAGATACCAATACTACATCACCGACTTTAGGTTTCCCTTTATGAATAAAGCCGCAATACGCAGAATATCCTGTCATGCCTAGGACAGAGAGTCCATTGTGTATGGGGACACTTCGCTTCCGCATTTTCACAAACTTCTCTTGTGGTGTTACCGATGATATCTTATATGTCTGCCAACCTAGTTGTCCATGAACATAGTCACCACATTTATAATCTGTATGTGTTGAATCTACAACTTCGCCAACTCCTCTACCATGTATGACATCTCCTATGGTCAATAACTTTTCAGTTGAAAAACCACCACCATCTTTCATCATATACATGCGCATAACAGGTGCAACATTGAGATAGTGACTTTTTATAAGTATTTGTCCATCTTTTAATTTAGGGACAGAAGATTCTTGATATTTAAAATGATGATGATCCACTTCTTTTATAGGATGTTCCGCTACTGTCCATTGTTTATTTACAAGACTGTCCATTTTATTTTTTTCTTGACGGGTGATCACTTACTTCCATATAAATTCCATTTGGATCAAATAGAGAAACGGTGCGCAAGTGAATTTGAGATACGCCATCTGGTCCTGGCACATACCAATCTACCGGAGGAGTGACAACATTTGCACCTGCGGCAACAGCCCTTTCATAAACCCCTTCGATGTCTTCGGATTCTATAACCATTATAGGCTCACCCATTCTAACTTTAGACCTATCTGATAAATGTCCTTCATCAAATGGTGCATTGATATATTGTAGCAATCCTAATTTGCCCAACTTTGGATCAAGCGCTTGCAAAATGATCAGTCGGACTTTGGTTTTGTCTGAAGCACCTGATGGGGGAAATCTATAATCTGCTTCAAGTTCATTGTCATACCAAACTTTCCAATTGAAAATCTTGCTATAGAATTTGGCGGAAGCTTCAGCATCCTTAACTATAAAAGTTGTCCTTTTGAGAATTGCTGTATCCATGCTTATTGATATCTATATTTTCCCATGAACAGAAGTGGAAGTGCCCCAATAATAAAAGCTATAGCCGCATACCCAAATATAGTCGTATAACTACCAGTCATAGTGAATGACTTGCCAAATATCCAGGGACCAAACCCTGCACCAATCGCAAAGAATCCATAAAGTGTACCATAAATGGCACTATAGTTTTTCATGCCGAAGTATTTAGAAACCAAGAATGCCATAACATCAAATTCTACACCGGCTGCTAATCCTATAATAGCGACTGCTACCATAGCCATACCATATGATAAGTCTGGCAATCGAAATAGATAACAAGCGATAACAGGAATTATGAATATTACAAAAGTAACTCCTGGTGCCCATAACTTGTCAATGAGATATCCTCCAAGTAACCTTCCAACGACAACTGAGTATCCGACTACACTGGCTAACACCACAGCATCAGATGTTCCAAATCCTTTGGCACCTAAAATTGTTTCAAAGTTAGGTATGGGACCTCCTACAGCAAATGAAATTGGAATGAATGTCATAATTAATAACCAAAACTTAACATCCCTTATGGCTTCTTTGAGACTCATGCCTTCAGACAGTGTATTTTCTTCAAGAGTAGAGTAATCAATTTCATCTTTCATTGCCGCTACTTTATGTGCAACTTTAGGGTCATCAACATCTCTAAAAAAGAAGAATGCTAGAGGAAGAGATATTAAAAGTGGGAGGAGCGCAAGACCTATGTATGCTTCTCTCCATCCAAAATGTTCTATGAGATATGCTGCATATAATTTGGCGAAAGCTCCAAAAAGTCCAGTACCCAGCAGGGAGAACCCAAGTGCCAAACCTCTCTTTATAGTGAACCATCTGTTGATGGCTCTTGTCCATGTGATAGGTAAGGTACCTGTACCAAATATTGCGAGTAAGGTCCACAGAACTATATATAATGTTTTACTTCCATTATTGAGTGCGAAGGACATAAATGTAATACCAAAGGTGATGATAGAAACGAGTACCATCTTGCGAACACCAACTCTATCTGTTAAGTATCCTATCAAGGGACTTGTGAAAAAAGCGGCTAAAGAAAATACTGTAATCGCGAGTAAAACATCATCTACTTGCCATCCAAACTCTTGCATGAACGGAGCTATAAAAACACCAATCGTATAAAAAGGTAAGGGAGACATGCCGAGTCCTATCCCAAAAGCAGAAGAACCTACAACTGGCCATCCATATTTGAACTCTTTCATACCTGACTCGTCTATCTTCATGCTTTTTTTAATTATTAAGTTAAAGTAGTAATTATAAAATTCCTTCAGCCCATATGATAAATGCTTCTGTCTTCTGCTCAAGGGTAGAAAGATTTTCAATCTTGTCCAAGGCAGACCAAGCTTCCAAGAGATAACGACCAGTAGATTCTGGTATTGGGAATGGTGTAGTGGGTATATCGATGTGCTTAGAGATAGGATCTATCTGTGACTTTTCTAATTGTAGATCAATGTCCTCTCCCTTATATATGCTACTTATAGATTGGGCCATTTGTAGATGTCTATCTTGAGTTGCTTTAACAATAGAGTAATCTACATTATCGGGAAGAGGCCCTTCAAATATTCGATCTGTATATGTCTTTAGTATACTTGATTCCCATCTAAAAATATGAGAAGGCACCTTGAGCGCTGCAATGTTCTCGCGATCTTCATGTGCGAATGCCGCGCGATAAGCCCAGTCATAATTAGAACCACTTTTGATATAGTCCAAGGCAAATCTATGAATCATGTGAGGCGGTGGCGTAGGTGATGAAAGCTTGTATTGTTCTTCCTTAAAGCACCAAGGGAAGTACTTAAATAAGTTAGAAGCGATGTCCCAAACTAATTTTAGATGATGGCCATCTGTATTCGGTGTGAGATCTGGAAAGTATTCGCGAAGTATATTCTCTCGCTCATCATCGGTAAAGTGCGCACAGTTGTCTAAAAACAAATGACTCACATCATCTGGATAGTCCAAGGCATATCTAATCCCAATCTGTGCTCCTGTTGCAGTGCCGTAGATCCCTATTTGAGGTATTCTAAGACTTACTTGTACTTCATGTATGAGATCTGCGTAGGTGCTGATATCTGATGGTTGTGTTGTTGGCGCTTCAGAAGATCCATAACCTGGGGTATCAATAGCAACAACTGTATGAGTCTTAGACAAGAGCTCTATTAGGGGTGATAATGAACGTGCACTCATCGGGGATGCATGCAATAGAAAGATGGGCGGACCTGATCCAGCGTGAAGAAAATGTAAAGATCTATTATTAACAGATAGCGTGCAGGGTATCACCATTCGATTATTAGTCAACAAGAATGAAATTAGTTAAATTCATTAATAATTAATAATATTAACTATTGTATCTTGGATCTAACGAGTCGTATTACAATTATGAAGAATCAACAGATAACACTTGTACGCAGACCTAGTGGCATGGCTACAAAAGATGATTTCTCTCTCAATATAGCAGAAATACCCAATATAACTGATGGCCAAATATTGGTAAAGAACGAATATATATCTCTTGATCCAGCGATGAGGGGTTGGATGAATGAGGGTACAACATATATGCCTGGTGTTCAGATAGGCGCAGTGATGAGAGGATTTGGAGTAGGAAAGATAGTACAGAGTAAGAATGATAATTATCCAGTAGGATCAAATATATCGGGACTCTTTGGTGTACAGGAGTATGCTGTAACTGATGGAAAAGGTACGACCCTCATCGAAGAGATCAATGAACCACTGTCCTATCATTTGGGCATACTTGGGATGCCCGGTATGACAGCTTATTTTGGATTGTTAGAAAAAGGAAATCCTAAAGCAGGAGAAACGGTCTTCGTGTCAGGAGCAGCTGGTATTGTTGGTTCTACGGTGGGACAAATAGCAAAAATCAAAGGATGTAAGGTGATAGGTACGGCAGGCAGCAAGGAGAAATGTCAATACCTTATAGACGAATGTGGGTTTGATGTAGCTATTAATTATAAAGAAGAGGACTTAGACGCCAGTATTAAAGCGGCATGTCCTTCAGGTGTGGATGTATTTTATGACAATGTAGGTGGGCCATTGTTGGATACACTATTAAAGAATCTTGCCAGAGGTGCTAGAGTGGTCATCTGTGGCGCTATATCACAGTACAATGCAAGTGAGATGTATGGCCCTAAAAATTATATGAAGATCGTCACCGCAAGAGGATATATAACCGGGATCATCGTCTTTGATTATATAACAGAATATCCAAGAGCAGTAAAAGAAATGTCACAATGGATAACAGAAGGCAAACTAAAAACAAAAGAACATGTTGTAGAGGGCATTAGTAACTTTCCGAGCACACTTCAGATGCTTTTTACAGGAGAGAATTTTGGAAAACTTTCTTTAAAAATATGAATCGATCTCTGACCACAATATTTGTATTATTAATGGCAACAACTATAATGAACGCACAAGACAATGACCAAGATCTTCCAGATACGGGGATCAGTGGGGTGTATGAAGTAATGGTCGCAGTAAGAGATGTGGATTATGCTTTGAAGTATTTTGAGACATTCGGATTTAGCTTAGTGGATAGTGCTGATTATACCGCACAAGAAGCACAGAAACTATATGGTATCTCTTCTGGACTTAAGTCATATCGATTGCAGAATGGTTCTATTGATAGTCATGGCCTTATTAGAATACTCAAGTGGGACGAAGACATGGGGGATGGTGTCGGTTATGCCCCTCCTGAGACAATCGGCCAGAGGATGTCTGTCATGATGACTGAGGATATCTATCGCATCAATGACATATATATAGGCGCTCGCGCAAATGGTGAAAAATGGCTCCCTACTGAACCGGTTGCTGATGATTTATTTGATCTTGATACTGAAGAAAAGGGATTTTTCAAACGCCCAGTGATCGTTAGAGAAAATGCAGTTTATGGAGATTTTTTCAATCATATTTTTTTCCAAAGATATGGTTACAAAATTCCTGGATATGGTACGATACAAGGTCATAGCCCACTAAAGACGAGCGAGTTTACCCATCATGACTTTATAATCAAGGCACCATCTATGGAAGTCATGTCATACATGAGTACTGCACTGGGATTAAAGGCCGAAGAAGAACCTGTACTGGATGGAGATTGGCAAGTAGGCCCTAAAGTAGTATTTGATATGAAGCCTGGAGAAAGTCATTGGTATCAAGGCTTTGTATCTCCTAACAACATTTGCGGTAAGCTAAAATTTATAATTCCGACTGCCGTCAAATTGGACAGATCAGATAAACAAAAAATAGGTCGACTTGGAATAACGCTGCATTCTTTTTATACAGATAAAATAGAATATGTTCATAGTCTTGTAAGTTTGCATGACTTAAATCCAACTGATATTATAAAAAATGAATTTGGAGAGCAGTGCTTTTTGTTTACTGGTCCAGCGGATTGTAGTTGGCAGATTATTGCAAAAAATGCGACCCAGAATATTCCAATTACAGAACTTAAGTTTGAACTTACTAATAATTAAATAGCTGAGATGATTGATAAAACGCTAGATACGTCTATTCTACTTGGGCTTTATGAGACAGCTATGTTGTTGATAAAACAAAATGTAGAGTTTGTTTCAAAACAAGGACTTACCAATCAACAATGGGTCATCCTGATTCACTTAGCCAAAGATCCTAATCTACCTTTTTTAATAAGAGAGCAACACACCATGCCTCTAATGGCATCAGAACTTGCGGAGTCTCTTGGGGTAACTAGAGCTAACATCACTAACTTGTTAACGATCCTGATGGATAAGGGATTGATAAGGCAAATAGAAGACAAAGAGGACAGACGTAAAAAACGACTAGTGCTAACTCCAAAGGGAGACAAGTTGATCAAACTTATGCAGCCTGATCGAAAACTATCCAATGCTAAGATGTTGCATGGATTATCTAAAAAAGAAAAAGATCAGTTTCTCAGTTATATACAAAGATGTACTGAAAATATCCAAAATCTCAAAAACACTTAGATGCAGGCACCATATTATACCGGCCTAGCCATGCAACTGAAATGTATGGCCGTGAACAAATATAGTACTCGTCAAGAAGTCATGGCTCATATCGATGCTCAACTTGATCAACTAAACACTCAGATTTTTGCAGCGAAGAAGTTCATCGGTAGTCACCTTAGGTTAGTTGTTGTGCCCGAATACTTCCTCACTAGCTTTCCTATGCAAGAGTCCATTTCTACTTGGAGAGAAAAGGCTTGCTTGACTAAAGACGATCCTGTTTTTGATAAACTGGGATCAATATGTAAAGCACATTCTATTTTTTTTTCTGGAAATTATTATGAGTTTGATCCCAACTTTCCTGAGCTTTTTTTTCAAGCCAGCTTTATAATTGATGATCGAGGAGAGATGATCCTTAATTATAGAAGACTTAACTCAATGTACTCTCCAACACCGCATGACGTACTGGATAAGTATATCGACTTATACGGACGTGAAAGTTTATTTCCAGTTGTAGATACTCATATTGGAAAGTTGGCTTGTATAGCATCAGAGGAGATATTATATCCAGAAGTGGCCAGATGTCTTATGATGAGAGGTGCAGAAGTATATCTTCATTCATCATCAGAGATCGGCAGTCCTTTATTAACCAGAAAGAACATATGTAAAAGAGCTCGTGCGATTGAAAACATGGCTTATGTTATATCTGCTAATTCTGCAAGGATAGAAGACATACCCATACTTGCCGCAAGTACAGATGGCTCTTCACAGATTGTGCATTTTGAAGGCCATCTACTTGCAGAAGCTTCTCCAGGTGAGAGTATCGTAGCTCATGCTACGATAGATATCAATGCACTTAGATCATGGAGGAAGACAGTCTCTATGAAGAACTACATAGCAAGACAGAGATTTGAATTATATGCTGATTCGTATGCAAGTTATGCTCATTACCCTGTCAATCTATTTGACGGCAAGTCAGTTGAGAAGAGTCAGTTTGTAGCTGCTCAAAAGGCAGCTATTGATAAGCTATACGGGACTTAATCCTGGGTTAGATTCTTGAACGATTACTTTAGTCGCCATATGTACATGTTTCTCGGACAGTAAGGATTTCATATACTAAATGAAAAATTGAAGGCGTTCTACCACCCGAACTATTAACGAACCATTCAACTTGCCTTTCGGATGAGAACACTATTGATTGTTGTTTCAGTTTGTTTTCTTAGATGTATATGCTGTCTATCTCAGTACACTCCAGTATATGATTACACCCTTAAGAATGAAGGGGCCTATCTTACTGGAGCGACAGTCGCATGGTTAGGATCTAATTATTTGAAATCAAAAGCAGCTAAGGCAGATCCCAATGAACTATTCCGACTGAATTCATCTGATGTATGGGCTTTTGATAGAATAGCCATAGGCAATAATTCACCTTCTGCTAAAAGCTTAAGTGATAAGTTTTTATACTCGAGTCTTGCCTTGCCATTTTTATCATATATAGATCCAGTAGTAAGGAAGGAAAAAGCGGCAGTAGCTTTTATGGCTATAGAAGCTATATTGATTAATGATGCTATAAC
>CAZRXJ010000057.1:0-8469 GCA_964604025.1 uncultured Saprospiraceae bacterium
GATGGCATCAGTCTTGAGCGTATATCTCTTACTGGTCCGACAAATGATCCCAGTAACTGGTCGAGTGCTGCTCAGGCTGTAGGATTCGGTACGCCTGGCTTGGCCAATAGTATCAATGGTACAGAAGCATCTGAGATCATAAATGTTGAATTATCTTCTAAGATCTTTTCACCCAATAGTGATGGAGATAAAGATGTTGTAGACATCATATATGAAGTTGATAACAGTGGATATCTAGGGACAGTGACTATATACAATGATCGTGGTCAACTTATAAAAAATCTAAGCAACAATGAGATCTTAGGACTTCGCGGTGTCATCACCTGGGATGGTACAGGTAATGACAATGATGCAAGCAAGATTGGAGTCTATATCATCCATGTAAGTCTATTCAATATTGAGGGTACTCGCTTTGAAAAGAAGTTAACTGTAGGACTTGGGGATTTTCTAAATTAGAAAAACGCACCTGACTAGGTATAAATCAAGTTGGCCTTATTTACAAAAGTGGGTTAACCTATCTGGTTAAGCGTATCATGAGTCAGTCTCAGTGTGTCTTTTACTTGATCCATATCAGGAGCTTGAGCATACACTCTTAGGACTGGCTCCGTACCAGATGGTCTAATCATCACCCATCTATCTCCAGGTAGAAAATACTTGTGGCCATCTATATTCTCATACTTAACAACGTCCATATCGCCAATCTTAGTTATGTGGCCGTCAGCACAGTGCTGAACAATTGCATGCTTCTTGGCTTCTGTAAGATGAAGATCATCCCTACTAAAATCAAACGGTCCAACGATCTCATAGACATCTTGAATCAGCTCTTTTAATGATTTGCCAGTCTTGGCCATGAACTCCATAATAACAAGTCCGATCCATACACCATCTCTCTCCGGTATATGACCTGCTACAGCCAGGCCACCAGACTCTTCACCTCCAACGAGGACATCTTCGGTCTTCATAATCTCCGCTATATACTTGAAACCAATCTTCGTAACTTGAATATCTAAACCATAATGCGCTGCTAATTGCTCCATCTTATCTGTGACAGAAAATGTAATAATCACCTTACCAGTCATTCCTTTATACTGATGCATATACATCAATAACAACAATAGGATATGATGCGAATCCACGAACCGACCATCTTCATCAAATAACCCGACTCTATCAGCATCTCCATCATTGGCTAATCCAATGTTGTAATCAGGGTCATGTGCTAAAAAATCTGCTATTTCTGGAAGGTTGCGTAGAATCGGTTCGGGTGATCGCCCCATAAATGATGGGTTATAATCACAATGAAACAACTTAGCATTGTCAAATAATCTGCGGATTACATTCTGCCCTGCACCATACATCGCGTCAAATGCCAACTTCACATTTTTCTTAATCAGGTTTAATTCAAAATTAGCCTCTATATGATCCATATAAAGCTGCTCTAGGTCTATGAGTTGTACAACACCCTCTTCTTTAAGTACAGAAAGTGACTTAACTGAACCAATTGGATTGTCAGGTATGATTGATTCAACCTCTTCGATCTCGGCGGGAACAGAAGGTCCACCATATGAAGACTTGAGTTTAAAGCCATTGTACGTAGGTGGATTATGACTGGCGGTAATGACGATACCCATATCTGCCTCATGCTTTACCACTCCTAAGGAAACCATAGGTGTACTTACAAATGAATCAGACAATATCACTTGAATGCCCAGATGGCCCAATACTTCTGCAGTTACTTCGCTGAACATCTTACCCCCAAATCTGCAATCATAGCCTATGACCGCCTTGGTCATACCCTTTGTAATCATCCAGCGAGCAGTTGCTTCGGATACTCGTTTGAGATTATCTACAGTATAATCCTTAGCTATAATCGCTCTCCATCCGTCAGTTCCAAACTTGATTTTATACATATTACAATAATCTTTAATATATTAGCAGTTCATTTGCAGCGACTTTAGAGTAAACTCAATGATGAACTACAAACTCAATACAACTCACGAGCAAGCTTTAAGCGATAATTATCGACATAGAGGCTTGCGTCAGAAACTTGCTAACACACTACGAAGAAAGGGAATTAGAGACGAAAAAGTGTTACAAGCAATATCAATTATTCCTAGACATTTTATGCTTGATAAGGCATTTTCCGATTGGGCATATAAAGATATGGCGTTTCCTATAGAAGCTGATCAGACGATATCTATGCCTTATACCGTATCACTCCAATCCCAGCTATTGAAAATTCAAAAAGGAGATAAAGTTTTGGAAGTAGGAACAGGGTCTGGATATCAGGCTGCGGTATTATACACCATGGGCGCAAAGGTCTACACGATTGAGCGCCAGCGTGCACTATTCGTCAAGACAAGCGAACTATTAGTCAAGATGCACATGCAAGGGATAAGGACATTATATGGTGATGGATATGAAGGAGCCCCTAGATTTGCACCTTTTGATAAGATTGTGGTCACGGCTGGTGCATCACTTTTTCCTGATAAACTGCTGGGTCAGCTGAAGATCGGAGGAATCATGGTCATCCCTGTGGAAAGCGGCCAAGGTCAAGAGATGATACGATATATCAAGACAGCTGAAGGTTCTTGTCGTAAAGAAAATCATGGTCCATGTGCTTTTGTTCCCATGCTTGGCGGCGTTTCTTAATCTATTTTAATTGACTTTTTTTTCAGGACGCTCAATCTCCTATGAACACTGGTGAAAACTTCACTCCTTTATTTGTCTCCTGATGTAGGTAAACAATTATTGTGGATCAAAGTGCGTAGCGGAATATAAAGAGAAAACCAAGAAAATAGAACGATCTATTCAGCCTTACTAGAGTATTGGTCAATGACTTTTCTAAGAATTTATGATGCATTGTACGTCTTAGTCAATTTTAAGGATTTCATCTAAATATCAATATAATTTGACTGATATGAGAACATTCAACTTTCAATTTAGTCTCATATTCGAGCAATTAGCCAATCTTTATTACAAAGGATTAAAGTTTGAATTAGAAGGCAAAAGAAATTAGCAAATAATTGTTTTACATTCGCATTGTGAATCAGTCATTAAGACATAACACTTCAGCCTTAAGACACAGGCAGCTCAGGACCGCAAGGTCCTAACACTATTCTTCAGAATGGGTAGCTAAACAGTTATCCATATTTCCATACTTTTTATTATCAACAACTAACCATTCAGATTAATCTGATTGATATTATGTCTTATAACATCACCATACGTATAGCAGACAAAAGAGACCTTCTACATGCTGAAACTATCTCAGAGTGGTATATAAAGTCTTCTAAAGAACGAGGGATAGGCATCGCTATGAGATCCCCAGAATATCTTATCACTAAGATTAACAATGGCAATGCCATCATCGCATTTGTAGATGAAGTGCTGGCTGGTTTCTGTTACATAGAAGTATTTAGCTCTGGAGAGTACGTATCCAATAGCGGTCTGATTGTAACTAATGAGTTTCGTCGTATGGGATTGGCTAAGAAGATAAAGGCAGTGGCTTTTGACCATGCCAGAACTTCTAACCCAAAGGCCAAAGTATTTGGTATAACCACAAGTGATGTGGTTATGAGCATCAATAGCGATCTTGGATATAGGCCTGTATCATTTGGTCAATTAACACAAGATGAAGAATTTTGGAAAGGATGTAGTAGCTGTAAGAACTATGATATACTCACAAGAAATGAAAAGAAAATGTGCTTATGCACGGCGATGCTGGCACCTTCTAAAAATGAAATAATGAAAGTCAACTTAGAAAAAAAGATTCTTCAAAAGAAAAATGACAAAAATGAGTAAGCCAAGTATTGTATTAGCATATAGTGGCGGGCTCGATACATCTTACTGTGTGTTGTATCTTCAAGAACAAGGATATGATGTTCATGCCATTAATGTGAATACTGGAGGATTTAGCCATCAAGAAATTACTCAATTAGAAAAGAGAGCCCTTGATATGGGTGCAGTCACATTCAAGAGTATCGATAACGAACAAGAATATTATGCTAAGTGCTTGAGATATCTACTCTATGGCAATATACTTCGCAACAATACATATCCCTTGTCCGTAAGCTCAGAGCGAGTATTTCAATCTATTGCAATATTAGATTATTGTCAAGAGATAAATGCAACACACGTTGCCCATGGCAGTACTGGAGCTGGGAATGACCAGATAAGATTTGATGGAGCATTTGAGAGTTTGGCCAGTCATATAGAAGTAATAACACCCATCAGAGATCAACAATTATCAAGACAAGAAGAGATAGACTATATCAACAAACATGGTTTTAATTGGACCCAAGAAAAAGCTGACTATTCTATCAATCAAGGATTGTGGGGAACCAGTATCGGAGGCAAAGAAACACTGACCAGTCGACATACTTTGCCAGAAGATGCATGGCTTCATCACTGTAAGCAAGAAGACTCAAGTGAATTAGAAATTACGTTTAGTAAAGGTCAAGCCATAGCGCTGAACGGCAAACGATATGATACGCCGGTTCAATTGATAAAGGAACTGAATCGCATAGGCTATGGATATGCCATCGGTAGAGATATACATGTGGGTGATACAATAATCGGCATAAAAGGCCGCGTGGGATTTGAAGCTCCAGCTGCGTTAATGCTAATCAAAGCTCATGAACTATTAGAAAAACATACATTGTCTAAATGGCAAACACATTGGAAAAAACAATTGTCTGATTGGTATGGCATGTTTCTACATGAAGGTAAATACTTTGAACCTGTGATGAGAAACATCGAAGGATTTCTTACAGATTCGCAAGACACCGTGAACGGAAGTGTATTTCTAAAATTACATCCTTATAGATTTGAATTAATTGGAATCAAGTCCGATAACGATCTTATGAATTCTACTTTTGGACAATATGGTGAGTCTAATCTAGCGTGGACTGGAGAAGATGCGAAGGGATTTACTAAAATATATTCTAATGCAGATAAAATCTTCTATCACGTTAATTCAGACAAGATATGAGTAAGATAAATGTAGGCGTAGTTGGTGGTGCTGGTTATGTTGGTGGTGAGATGATAAGGTTATTACTCCACCATGATAATTGCAATCTCATCCATGTGTCAAGTAAGAGCCAAGCTGGAAAGCCACTACACAGTGCTCATCCTGATTTGACTGGTTGGACAGACTTGACTTTTGTTGATACTTACGATGTTGAAGTAGATGTCCTCTTTTTATGTATGGGTCATGGTAAATCCAAATCTTATCTTGAAAAATCCAATCACAATGATGATTGCATAATCATCGATCTCAGTCGCGATTATAGATTAAAAGATGACACTAAAGACTTTGTATATGGGCTTTGTGAGCTTAATAAAAAAGAGATTATAAAGAGTAAGAAAATAGCCAATCCAGGATGCTTTGCAACTTGTATTCAGTTAGGATTATTACCCTTGGCTGCGAAGCATCTTATTCATTCAGATGTACACATTACCGCTATAACAGGGAGTACTGGTGCAGGTCAAAATCCAGCTCCTACAACCCACAATTCCTGGAGGAACAATAATATCTCAATTTATAAACCTTTCACACATCAGCACTTAGGTGAAATCTATCAGTCTATAAAACAATTACAACCTAATTATAATACCGAATTAAACTTTATACCCATGCGGGGAAGTTTTACACGTGGCATCTTTGCTAGTATCTATCTCAATAATGACTTGACTGAAGATCAAGCATATAGTTTGTACGAGGATTATTATGCAGAAGCTCCTTTTGTTCATCTATCTAAAAAATCTATATCTGTCAAAGAAGTTGTGAATACGAATAATAGTAAAATATTTATCTCGAAGTCAAACAATAAACTTAGAATCGAATCGGTCATTGACAATCTATTAAAAGGAGCAGCTGGCCAGGCGGTACAAAACATGAATCTTGCTATGGGCTGGGAGGAGACACAAGGATTAAGATTAAAAGGAAGTGCATTTTAAAATCAAAAAAGAGCAATAGTGAATATATACGATGTATATAATCTATATAATGTTACGCCCGTTAGAGGAAAAGGAGCGTACGTTTATGACGCCACAGAAACAGAGTATTTAGATTTCTATGGAGGTCACGCCGTTATAAGTATTGGACATAGTCATCCACATTATATCAACAAGTTAGCTGAGCAGTTAGAACAGATCGGATTCTATTCTAATTCAGTTGTTAACCCACTACAGCTTGAGTTAGCAACTAAATTAGAATCAGAAAGCGGAATCCTAGGATACGATCTGTTCCTAATCAACAGTGGAGCAGAAGCTAATGACAATGCCTTAAAATTAGCGTCCTTTTATAATCAACGCAAGAGCATACTTGCGTTATACAATAGTTTCCATGGTCGAACATCTGCTGCTATCAACGTCACACATACAGGTCTTAAACATCAGGCACCCATCAATCATGGGGCAGAAGTGACTTATTGTGATCATAAACACATAGATAAGATTGTAAAAGAGATAGACAGCGCAAGGCATGCCGGTATCATAATAGAAGGCATACAGGGCGTAGGCGGTCTGGACATGATCGATTCTAGCTTTCTTATTGATATAAGAACTGCCTGTAACAGAAGTGACACACTCATGATCATGGATGAGGTCCAATGTGGTTATGGAAGATCTGGTAACTTTTTTTCATTTCAATCTACTCAAGTTAGACCAGATATGATAACTATAGCTAAAGGTATGGGCAATGGTTTTCCAGTGGGTGGTGTACTCATAGATCCGATCAAGATACCAGCTGTCAAATCCAGACTTGGTACTACATATGGCGGTAATCATCTGGCTTGTGCTGCCAGTATCGCTGTACTAGATATTATAAAAAAAGAAAAACTTATCGCCAATGCTAAAGACAAAGGAGCGACTCTATCTAAAGAACTGATACAACTTCCTTATGTTACACAGATCAAAGGCAAAGGATTAATGATGGGACTAGAATTAGAATTTCCCATAAAAGATCTAAGAAAAGACCTAATCTTTAATCAAAAGTTATTCACTGGAAGTTCTACTAATCCAAATCTTTTAAGGTTACTTCCTCCTCTGAACATCAATCAAAGGCATGTCGATCAGTTTTTAGAAAAACTCACCTCTGGATTAAAATCACTTTAGAAAATGGAAAAATTTTACTCGGTACAGGATGTAGACGACTTAGACGACCTGATAGCTACTGCTCAAGCTATGAAGGCTCACCCACTAAAGCATCATGCTTTGGGCCATGGTAAGCTTATGGTTCTTCTATTTTTTAATCCGAGCCTTCGCACCAAACTTAGCACGCAGAAAGCTGCTATGAATCTTGGTATGCAAGTGATCAGTATGGATATGAAAGATAGTTGGGCTTGGGAGTTTGAAGATGGTGTAACGATGAAGTTTGATAAAGCAGAGCATATCAAAGAAGCAGCTAACGTCATCTGTAGATATGCTGACATTGTTGCGATAAGATCCTTTCCAACATTAAAAAACAAAGAAGAAGATTACAAAGACCAAGTAATTCAGAGATTTATAAAATACAGTACAAAACCTGTCATCAATCTTGAATCTGCCATCAGACATCCATTACAATCATGTGCTGACCTTATGACTATTGTAGAAAACTGCAAGAAGGATAAGCCCAAAATTGTTCTATCATGGGCTCCTCATCCGAAGGCATTGCCACAAGCCGTTGCTAATTCATTTTTAGAATGGATGTATGCTGCAGGGCATGAAGTAACAGTGACTCATCCTAAAGGTTATCATCTCGATAAAGAATTCATGCAAGGGCATATTTTAGAAAACAATCAAGAAAAAGCTTTTAAAGATGCAGACTTTATATATGTTAAAAACTGGTCTCCAATTTCTAATTATGGTCAGATAGTGTCTCAAGATGATCAATGGATGATAACGAAACAAAAACTATCTCAAACGAATAATGGAAAATTACTTCATTGTCTGCCAGTAAGACGCAATATAGTCATAGCGGATGATGCAATGGACAGCGATCATTCTGTCATATATGATTTAGCTGAAAATAGATTACATACCGCTCAGGCAGTTATATACAAAGTACTCAAAGGATAAAAGTGGAATTATCCAAATCAAAGGTGGTCAAACTCTACTTTCCAAGTCTTCATTAACTTCTGAAAGTAAAATGAACAGATCCCAAAAAAGACAAATAGAATAATCATAAAGGTGGTCATATCTGTTATCCTTGTTCTTGTGATGGTCTCAGATATAAACGCTGCATATAAACCTACCACCGACCAATACATAAATCCAAAATGAAGTCCAATCCAAGATCCTTTTGGCCATCTAGTTATAGCTGGTATAATCCCTAAGGTTAGAGAAATAGCTGAGACGACTGCCATATAATGAAATATCCCCCAGCCATCAAAAAGACGGTATATCATAAATGCAGTTACAATACAACCGACCATCGACACTGTATAGGCATAACCAATCTTTTTATGGATAGCTGTACCTTTT
>CAZRXJ010000058.1:0-8421 GCA_964604025.1 uncultured Saprospiraceae bacterium
CAATACCATGTAGCATTTTCTTGGTATTTGTCCCTCTTTCAATAAAATAGTTCCTTTTTTAAATGATTCTACTATTGTTATTTCGACAATTGTCTCAATTTCCTCTGGAGTTAATATTTCTATTCTACTGACAATTGCTCTGACTTTATCTTTTAAATTCATTGATTCTTTTTTTAATAACATAGAACAGTAACATAAGGTCACTAGAACCGTTTACCAGCTTGAACACCCAGCAAGATAATGGTTCCTTGACCCGTAGGTTCTCCATCAGTTCTGACATTCCATTCCGCTCCAAAGCTTAACGTCGGAGTAACTGAAAACGAATTATTTACAAAAGTATAACCTAGTTCTAATGTAGGTTGTAAGACTGTAATTGATGTGAAGCCATCTACCCTCACATCCATTGGTCCAATATCATACCAGTCAATATCATTAAACCAGACGTCAGTCTTAATAGATAGACTCCATCCTTTATAATCTTCTTTGAAATATCTCTTATAACCTACAGATCCACCGAAGCCTCCTCCTCTCTCATCGTCATGTACGCCAAGGTCTCGATGCCTCACTATATTATATCCAACTCTAAACAAGACACTTGAAGATTGACTCACTGAGGTCTCAAATCTCAATCCAGGTATCGCTCCTGTTGGGTAAAGTTGAAATTCAAATGAAACATCTTTTACACTTTGTGCTTGAATGCCAAGAATGGTAAATGAAAAGAGAAAAAGAAATATCAACCTCATTCTTGTTCAATATTAAATTGATGAAAATATGATTTGTCTGATGCCAAAACAATGACAATTAGTATGATATTCACTAATAGCATAAAGTAGTTAGTGAAATTGCCGGTTTTGGCGGCAAACCCACTTTCTTTGTCTAGGGAGATAATCACAATTTGAAAAATAACAGAACATAAACTAATGGCAATAGCACCATATGTCAAATTAAGAGATATCGACTTACCCATGATCAATAACAACCCTGCGATAAAATAAAATATCGAAGCAATCAAACCAATAATACCTAATCTGACAATCCAAGTCTTATAATAATCTGAAAAGACGAGCACTTTATCCAAGCTGCCAAACATGCTTTCAATAGCAGCCATGCCTGCGCTGTCTCTTTCTGCGAATTCTACATTGGTCCTTCCTGAGTCACGTGAAACTTCAATCTCAACTCGACCTGAAGTATTTTCCTCCTGCTCTGACACAGTAATGTCTTGATCAGCCGTAAAGGTAGAATCCTCCTGTGAAAATTCTTGATTCATCTCTTTCTCTATCTCTTGACTAATCTCATCAAATGCACCTGACATCTGGTCTAATGTAGCGGGTGAATTAATCTTTTGCACGTTATTGAGCGCTCCACACCCACCAAATAAAATCATGATAATGCCTATAACTGTAACCCAGGTTGGTGTTTTCATACTTTCTATTGATATGTATATGTTCAAAGATAATAACATCGCTCTTTCATTCTCGTTTATAGTAGTGATTTAGGAATAAATAGAATAAGCATGAACAACTCAATGGGAGTAAAGTGCTGCTTTGTTTGCTTGATCAAGGTCATATAGTGACAGAATAAATTATTTGCACTTATAGTCAAGTTGATTAAATCTCTTATCAGTCTGATTCTTAAATCATTATGTATTCAAAATTTTTCTCTTGAAGAGAATATTAAAAATATTAGGTATTGGTCTACTGTGTCTCTATATCGTAGGATGCGCTATCCTATATATCGTTCAAGATGACATCATATTTAGGCCTCGACCCATACCTGCTGATACTCAGTTTAGATTTGGTGAAGAAATCAACATACCTGTAGAAAAAGATGTCAACCTTCATGCACTATATCATCAAGTAGATCAGGCAAAAGGTGCAGTGTTGTATCTACATGGAAATAGAGGAAACGCAAGATGGTGTCAGCGACAGGCTGAGATGTTTAGTGGATATGGTTACAACGTTCTTTTATTAGACTACAGAGGTTATGGCAAAAGCGACGGTGAGATTACCTCTATAGATCAACTATATGGAGATGTCCAAGAGGCCTATAACTTTCTCAAAGAAAGATTTGACGAGTCTAATATCATCTTAGCTGGATATTCGCTGGGTACTGGGATGGCATCTTACTTAGCAGCCAACAATAACCCTGGTAGGTTAATCATGATCGCTCCGTATGTAAGTATAGCGGATCTTAAGAATAGAATATTTCCTCTTATTCCTAACTTCCTAATCAAATATCCATTGGACAACAAAAAGCATCTGGCTTCCCTCACTTGTCCTGTGGATCTATTTCATGGTACAGATGATGAGGTGATACCATATAATTCTTCAGAGATTCTTGCAAAGACATATCCTAGTAAAACCCGATTAATTACACTAGTGAATACGAGTCATCGAAGAGCCATATTTCACGAAAGTATCAGGACTATGTTAAAAAAGAATTTATAAACAACGTGCTTCTGACCAAATAACATCTTGGCCAACCCAGAGTACTGAATGATCATCTACATTTTTAATTAGGTATTTCATATATAATAAATCATAATATGATCTCGTTTTATTGTGGTATACTCCATCAATCATTCTTAATCTATAGAATATGAACTGGACTAATATAATCACATTCTTAATTGGATTTTGCTTTGTTAATATAAGCACATCTATAGCACAAGAATCACAATCCAATTGTGATACCTCACTCCATCAAGGTGACATATATAAGATAGTGGAAGACATGCCAACTCCTATCAACTGTGAAGTCCAACTAGACTATAGCGAATCTGCCGCATGTACAAAAAATCAATTGGACAGCTACGTTATGGATCACGAGATATATGATCGATTGTCTCAGCAGGATGTCTCAATGGAGAGTGTTCACCTTAGATTTATCGTAGAAGCAGATGGATGTCTTTCTAACTTTATAATTAGAAGAGAGGCTTGTGACGGATGTGGAGCATCCATAAAAAACATCTTGCAATCAATGCCAAAATGGAATCCTGGAAAAACAAAAAATAAAACTGTAAGGGTATTACAAAACTATACTTTCAGATTTGATCGTATATCGCATAGTGAGCATTAGAATACAAAGAACTGTTCTTACCAATCCATGTCTTCATCGCTCTCGATGATATCAGGTGAGCTTTCTGCTTCTGTAGCTGAAGAGTCTTCAGCAATATCTTCTGAAGGTGTTTCCGTACTCTCTGATTCCCCAGCACTGGTTGCGTTAGCAGCTTCTAACTCCTTGGCTTTCTCCCACTCCTCTTGTCGACGATCAAACTGTTCATAATCATAATCAGGCATCAATTCTGTCTTGACATGCTGAACTGCATCATTAAGTCCCTCTAAGAAGCGATTAAAGTCTTCTTTATACAAGAAAATTTTATGACGGCTATAGCCATCTCCATTGAACTTGCGAGTACTCTCTGTTAAGGTGACATAGTAATCCTCACCTTTCGTCTGTCTTACATCAAAGAAATATGTCCTCCTGCGTCCTGCTCTAACTTTGTTAGAATAGACACTCTCTTGCCCCTTATCATATTCTTTTTCCACTGAAAGCTCTTTTTAATTATAGTAAAAATAACAACTTTCGTGATATATCCCAGTATTCTTATATGATTGAAACATGTTAAAATACAATAGATTATATGTCAATATAAGCTATAGACACAATGATCTTTCATAAAACAAAATAAAACTTCATGTTTTGTGGGGCTTTTGTGCCATATCCACAAATTCTACAGGGTATTAAGCTTATGGTTTTGCTTCATCTCTTAATTTTCTATCGAGCTCTTTCAAAAAGAACTTGGACCAAAGACTGACCAGTTCATATTTTTTCTCATTGTCGCTCTTACTTCTTGATTGGGACATATTATTGAGGGTTTTACTTCGGACTCGTGAATAATTCGATAATCTTAAGCAGAGCTGATGCGCGATTGGAGGCCCCCATTTTCTCTAGTAGTTTGCCGACATGATATTTAACTGTGGCTACAGATATAAAGCGCTCGTCACTGATCTGCTGGTTGGTCAGACCTTTTATTATATCAGTAAGCATCTCATATTCTCTTTCGGTGACTGGTTCTGAAGTGATATTGTTAATCTTAGCGAGCGATATAGCAAGCTTCTCTATCTCTATACTATGTTTATATAATGCCAACTCTATTGCGGTCAACAGATCGTGCGTATCAAATGGCTTTACAATATATCCATATGGCAGCGTCTTCTTTGCCCTGTCCAAAGTAACACGATCAGACAAAGCAGATACAAATATCAAAGGCGTTCCCTTGTGTTGGTATACATATTCTGCTATATCAATTCCATCTTTGTCACCCTTTATTGTGATGTCACATAATATCAAGTCAGGGTGATGGATCTCTAACCACTTAAGCGCCTGCTCACCGCTGTGTTTGATAGCTGCTACATCATATCCTAACTTTTTAATCCGACGTGCGATATCATGAGCAACCACACCTTCATCTTCTACAATTAGAATATTAATGTTAGACATAAGTTATGATTAGTCGATCCGAATAACTGCAATTATAAGCTTATTCTATAATAGCAGATCTGTCTCGTTGTAATTCTGAAGTGATTAATGTTCTTTTTGTAAACAATCTTGGATTGCTTCTTTCAATGTTTTCATATAAACCTTCTTCTAAAAAGATAACACGAGCACCTTTGTTTTCTGCTTTATTGATACTTTCTATAAGTCCTCTAAATGGCTTAACTCTCGTACTTGCGGGTATCTCTCCAGGTGTAAATGTTCTGTCTACATATACATCAGTTAGTATATTGCCACTTGACCATATGCCTCTTCCAAATGTTGAAGCTAACATATTATAAGATCCAAAGAAACTCTCATACTGCCAATCGTAGTCTGTCACTTCTGTAAATATCGGGTCCTCGTTTTCCAATTCTGATCCACTATTCTGATCAACCAATGGTGTGACCGGAGTATGTTGGTACATCCTTATTGTTAAATATAACTCCTGCATAATTGATTATAAGAAGTAGTGTCACTTGTTCCAAAATTAAACAACTTCAACTCTCCATTCTCATCACTGTTGAGGCCGATGGATGCCATAGGCCCTTCTTCTGAATTGAGCAATAGTGAAGTATGCGTTGTGATACCTGATCCTTCGTTGAGTACAAGTTGATATAAATTTTCATTTCCTAATTTGAAGGAATATCTATTGTTGTCAGGTTCAAACTCAAATGATTGAGCTGAAATTGAAAACCCAATAAACAATATAATTAAGAATGAAAAAGAGGGTTTCATAGTGATTTTTATTTTTGTGAAAAATATATTCTAGTAATAGTAGTCAAGATGCTTGTAGCAATCCAATCTCGAATCCCTTTCGGACCATACCAGCTGAATTGCGCACGTCTAACTTTAGTTTGATATTCTTCTTATGGGTATCGACAGTGTGCGCTGATAGGTAGAGATGTTTGGCTATTTCTCTTGTGGTGTATTCATATGCTATTAACTTGAGCACCTCTTGTTCGCGCCGAGTAATCATATCATTTGAGATCATCATAAGTGTGTTTGGATGATTATGTAACGTTGACTCAAATATATAATGGTCAGCGTCGAAACTCACTATACCTAGGTCTAGTCATGAGTTCTTGCCGTAAATAACTAATGGCATTTTGCGCTACCTAAAAAGAGACTCTTGCTATCTGTCAATTCTGATCCTAGATTGATTTTAAGAATAGACACTGGATTGTCAAAGCATATACTCACGGTAGGCGATTACAAGCTGAAATGTTGAAAAAGTTAGTCGATTAGACATGCCCATCGAAGACAAAAAAGATATTGAAAATAACAATTAGAAATCAGGTCATTGCAGTTAATTCTATTGCAACATAAATCAGCTTACTACTTCGTATTGTTTTATAATCATCTGGACTTTAGTACCCTCACGTCCATCTATCTTTAGATCTCCCTCTAATTGATCTTTAAATACTTCAATAAGTTTGTATCCAAAAGATCCACCCATAGCAGTCTGTAGATCTTCGCTTAAGCCTATACCATTATCTTGAACAGTAAGGACTATTCGATTTTCTAATTCTTTTAAAGAGACTGATATTGTCCCTTTTCGCTTATCCGGAAATGCATACTTCAATGCGTTACTCACAAGCTCATTGACGATGAGTCCTATAGGTATCACAGAGTCTACATCAAGATTGATATCTTCTATATCAAGACGAAGTGTTACTTGATCACGTCTTATATTATAAGAATCAAAAAGGCCTCGTATTAACTTATGGAAGTAGTCGGACATATCAACACCCGTAAGGTTATCTTCATGATAGAGATTCTGATGGATCAGGGCCATAGATTGTACTCTATCTTGTCCTTCTTGTAGTGCATCTACTGCCTTCTTGTCAGAGACATGATCTGTCTGCAAGGCAAGTAAAGAAGAGACAAATTGCAGGTTATTCTTTACTCTATGATGGATCTCCTGCAAGAGTACTTCTTTCTCAGACAGGGCCTTGGAGATGACGGCATTTTTTTCTGAAAGTAATCTTTCTGCCTTGCTCTTATCTTTATAATTCTTATAGATCAAGGATGTAATAGCACCTAAACCCAACAAAATTGCTGCAAATCCTATAATATTCATTTTATTTTGCTTTTGTTGATTTTCTAATTTTAATTGACTGATGGCTTGTTCTTTGTCATATGTCAATTGTGACTCTAATTGGCCGATTCTTCTAAAGTTGGTGGAGTTAAGTGCAGAATCTTGAACTGTCTTGAGGTTTTCTAAATTAGCCAGTGATGCTCCAAAATTTTGTAGTGACTTATGCGAACGGTATAAACAGTCATAGACTTTATTGCTATAATCTACGATTCCTTCTCTTTCTAATATATCTCTACTTTTCTCACACGCTGCGATTGCCTTTTCTCCTTGCCCTAACGCATTGTATATGATACCTCGTTCGGCATATCCATAAGTCAGACCTTTGTTATTATTAATATCTTCAAAGACTGCTATAGCGCTATCCAAAGATTGTAACGCCAGATCATAATCACCAAGACCTCCTTGGCAGATACCGATATTAAGATCGGAAAAAGCTACAGTCCTGGGAGAAGCATCATATTTTACTTTTAGTTTTTTAGCAAGTAGATGTGTCTTTAGAGCTTTGTCATAATATTCTAATTCAACGTAAGTGTTGGCTTTATTCATGATGACAGTTGCTGCATATCGCTCGGCATCTAATGCGTACATAAGTTCTATCGCTTGATCATAGTGATTGATAGCTTCGTCATATTCTTCTATTCGCTTGTAAAGATTGCCTACATTGTTATGAATGATACTACTCATCTTTTGCAAGTCTTCTTCTCCTTCTTTTTCTATATAGTCTGCTCGTGAGATTGGATTTTCAAGAATCTCAAGAGACTGAGAAAAATAATTGATCGCGTCTTGGATCTGATCAGACCTTGAATAAGAAACAGCCTTACCTTCTAATAACTCAGCCTTAAATCCAACATGTTCATCTATATATGGAAGTGCTAAGGCTCGATCAAAAAATACATGAGACGAGTCGTACTTAGAAGAGAAATTATAATAATGCCCATAACTAATCTGTGTTTCTATAATGGATGCATGATCATCCAATCTCTGACTAATCTCATCAGCTAGTTGTAAAAGCGGATAGGTGAATGGAGCAAAATCATAGTAAAAAGCATTTTCAAAAATCAGATCAAGTTTCTTCTCATCATCAGACTCGTTTTCTATGAGTGTATGAACAGAATCAGCAATAATCTTATAAGTCTCCTGCCCCTTTAATGTCAAATAAGAACAAAAGAAAACAATACAATAGAGAGAAAGTCTGAGAATGGGAAAGCTCATAATGATTGATGATTTGCATCAAAAGTAATATTCTTGAATAGTTCTTCCTTATAAACCATCATGATCAAAATAAGATTCGTACACCATGTGATGACTATACCTAGGTTAGACGGTTAACATATAAGATAAAGAATTTAGCAGATGTGAGTGAGAGCACTAATTTGCCATGAGTGAAAAGAAAAGTTGGCAGTTAATACTATATCGTCATTAGTGGCTTTTCATCCATAGACTGCTTGGTTAAGATATCAAAGTAATAACCCTTCTGAGTCAACAGTTCTTCTGGAGTACCTGTCTCTATAATCTTTCCTTTATCTAAGACAATGACCTTGTCAAATTCTAAGTGTTTATAGATCCTATGTGTAATCATTATACTGGTCTTATCACTCAAGGCATCATCCAAATAGCCCAATATAGTCTGCTCCGTAGTCGTATCAACAGCAGATAAGCAGTCGTCTAAAATGATGATATCTGGGTCTTTAATCAGCGCCCGCGCAAGTGCTACCCTTTGCTTTTGTCCACCTGACAAAGTCACACCACGCTCTCCTACTACTGTATCATACTGATCGGGAAGT
>CAZRXJ010000059.1:0-8320 GCA_964604025.1 uncultured Saprospiraceae bacterium
CTGCTTGCCAACGTCTGTCTATTCAGCCAGAATCATGTTGATGTCAGCATCATAACAGCCAATGAAGCAGATGCTGCGATTTTGGGATTTGCTGTTGCTCCTGGTGCTAACGCCCCAAGCTTTACAGTAGGAGTAAGAGGTATAGCTCAGACAGCTAATGGACTGGGGGTTTATGGTCAAGGTCCTACAGCCCTCCGAGGAGATCAAGATCAAAACGGATTTTTTGCAGGATTTTTTTTGGGCAATGTTCATGTTTCGGGAACCTTTGACAACCCTTCTGATAGAAAATTAAAGACAATTATAAAAAATGAAAAAGAGGTACTTCCTCTTATATTGAAATTGAAACCTACTTCCTACAAGTATAAAACCGATGTATTTCCCTCAATGAATCTACGAGAGGGCATCCAAAAAGGTTTCATAGCACAAGAATTAGAAGCAGTATTTCCAGAAATGGTCAATTCAATTTTCAAACCAGAATCTTATAATGCCCAAGGAGAAGTAGTATCCGAAAGAATAGATTATAAAGCCGTGAACTACCTCGATCTAATCCCCATTCTTACCCAAGGCATACAAGAACTTTCGAAACTCTTAGAAACACAAGCAATTGAAATACAAAATTTGAAAAATCGTCTTTCGAAGATCGAGTGACATGTGCTTCCTGGATTTGTAGATACCAAATATTGAGAGCGAAGGGATAAGGTTAGATGATAACCTTGCCCTTTCCTTCTTTGTAAATATGATAGTCATTTTTATATCCGCTACATTATGTGCAACATTGTTACAATATGTGTAGCAAATGAAAAACAATCAACTTTCAAAGCAGAACCAACCCGTAAGAGGATCCAAGTCAGGTAAACCAATTATAGAAATCTTTGACCTTCTAGGTCGTAGCTGGGCAATGGGTATACTGTGGCACTTGAGTCAACAGTCCTGTAAGTTCAGAGAACTACAATATCTCTGTGAGAACATGTTAAAAGATGCTCTTCAACTAGAATTTAGTGTTAAAGCTCAACTGGAAATATTTGCGCTTTGCAGGTTCTACACAACTGTTTCATTCACTGCCAATAACAGTGATATTGGCCTTGAGCCTTTTGCCGCAACATTTGATGATTATCGCTGATCCAAACATTGTAGATAAGAACTAAGGCAAGATAACAACTTTGCCCTTCACTTTCCTATTTCCCATATCTTGAAGTGCTTGAGGCGCTTCATCCAAACTATAAGTCTTGCTGATGTGTGGTTTTAGTTTTCCTGATGCATACATACCCATCAATTCCATGACATTTTGTTGGTGTAACTGAGGCTCTTTACCAACGTGACTGCCCCAGAAGACACCTACGATCTGACAACCTTTCAATAATGGAAGGTTGAGTGGTATAGAAGGTATACCAGCTACAAATCCTACAACGAGATATCTTCCCTTCCATCCCAGTGCTCTCAGCGCAGCTTCTGCATTAGGGCCGCCCACAGCGTCATAAACAACATCTGCTCCGTTACCATCGGTAAGTTCTTTGATTCTATTTTTGAGATTTTCGTTTGTATAATTAATTGTTTCATCTGCTCCATACTGTTTACATAAAGCGAGTTTTTCATCTGTTGAAGCACATGCGATAACTCTAGCACCCATAATCTTGGCTAACTCTACTGCTGCAAGACCTACACCACCTGAAGCGCCAAGCACAACCAATGTTTCTCCTGGTTGAATATTTGCTCTTTGTTTCAGTGCGTGATAAGATGTCCCATATGCCATCATAAATGATGAGCCAACTTGATAGTCCATACCTGGTGGCAATGGAAATACTTGCTTACTATGGGCTACAACTTCTTCTGCGTATCCACCTATTGGTACAAGTCCAAATACCTTATCGCCTACTTTATGGTGCTTCACTTCACTTCCTACTTCTATAATCTCTCCAGCGATATCACTACCAGGAGTGAACGGTAAGTCTGGTTTGAATTGATAGAGCCCTTGTATGATTAATGTATCAGGAAAGTTGACGCTGCAAGCATGGACCTTCACCCTTACTTGTTTTGCTTTCAGTGGCTGTGATGGTATATCTTCAATTACTAACTTTTCAGGCCCACCGTGTTCTTTACATATGACTGCTCTCATGTTTATTCCTTTTGCGCTAATATAACTTAAGTATATAGGTAGATTCTACTCATAATTGTCATACCGCTATATTGAATAAATATATGGCATAATATGGCTATCCAAAGCAAACGGTTATGGCCTCTTTTCTTTATATAGCTCGCTCAAGGCAAATGATATTATTCCCAATCCCATTAATTTTTTACATTGGACATGTCAAAACAGTGAATCAGGATGCCTAGAAAAATTAGAATGGGAATGGTAGGCGGTGGACGTGGAGCCTTCATCGGAGGTGTACATCGTATAGCTGCTGCTATGGACCAACAGATAGAACTAGTATGTGGAGCCTTCAGCAGCGATCCAGAAAAATCAAGATTATCAGGAGAAGACTTTTTTCTTGACCCAAGTCGAGTCTATGGATCATATAAAGAGATGATTGAAAAAGAAGGTGAACTGCCTGAGGATGTTAGGATGGACTTCATATCAATCGTAACTCCTAATCATGTCCACTATGGTCCTGCAAAGATGGCTCTTGAACATGGCTTTCATGTCGTATGCGACAAGCCATTGGCTTTTGATCTTGAAGAATCACGAGATCTTGTAGATATTGTTAATCGCACGGGATTGATCTTCGCATTGACTCATAACTATACTGGTTACCCAATGGTCAAACAAGCGAAGGCCATGATCAAAAATGGAGACCTTGGAAAGATTAGAAAAGTTGTTGTAGAATATCCGCAAGGATGGTTGTCAACACTTCTTGAGTCTTCAGACCAGAAGCAAGCAGCATGGAGGACTGATCCTAAGAGATCAGGTATCGCTGGATCGATGGGTGACATCGGCACTCATGCCGAGAACCTTGCTGAGTATATCACAGGACTTAAGATAGCTGAGATGTGCGCGGATATCAGCACCATTGTCAATGGCAGACAACTGGATGATGATGGCAATGTGCTTTTAAGATTTGACAATGGCGCCCGAGGTATCTTGTTCGCTAGTCAGATATCTGTAGGAGAGGAGAATAGTCTTGCAATTAGAATATATGGAGAAAATGCAGGATTAGAATGGCATCAGATGGAACCCAATACGCTTGTAGCTAAGTATCAAGACAAACCCAATGAGATATATCGCACTGGCAAAGGTGAGTTATATCCAACAGCAGTAGCGGCAGCTCGCACTCCGGCAGGACATCCAGAAGGGTATTTAGAAGCTTTCGCAAATATTTACCTCAATTTTGCAAAATGCGTACAGGCTAGAATAGATGGAGTTGAAGTAGATCCTTTATACAAAGATTTTCCAACTGTAGAAGATGGACTTCGTGGAATGGAATTTATATATAAAGTTATAGAATCAGGTAACAGTGACCACAAGTGGATTAAGATGTAATATCCTTTCATAATTATAATTTGAAAATGAAAAGAAGAAATTTTGTTGCTGCAAGCGCAGCTGTTGGAGCGTCAACTTTAACATCGTCAGCTATGCAAACTATAAGTAATGCGGCTGACAACAATGAGATATACGAGATTAGAACGTATGAATTAGCCTTTGGAGGAAACCGCAATAGTCTCATGTCATATCTCAATGATCTAGTGATTCCTACTTGCAAATATGCAGGCGCTAATCACTCTATGATATTGAAAGAAGTAGGAGACTCTGAACCCAATAAGATATGGGTGTTCATCTCATACCCTAGTATGACAGCATATCATAAGTGTCTAGAGGCACAGACTTCTGATGCATTTGTGCTCAATGGTAAAGATCATGCAGATGCAGGAAAAACTTATAACAGATATGAGTCTTCGTTGTCTTTAGCTTTTAATGGCTTACCTCAGATGAGAACACCTGGAACTGAAAAAACATTGTTTGAATTAAGAATTTATGAAGGCTTTAATGATGATGCTGTACGTAGAAAGGTGATGATGTTTGATGATGAAGAGATTGCTCTCTTTGATAAAGTAAAGATGGGCTCTGTCTTTTTTGGAAAGATGGTGATCGGCCCTTATATGCCATGTCTTGTATATATGCTTGCATTTGACAACATGGACGAAAGAAGTGCCGCATGGTCAAGATTTATTAAGAGCGAAGAATGGAAAACAATGGTGGCATTACCTAAATACGCTGATACAGTCTCTAATATTAAAAAAGTATTTTTGGAAAAAATATAGATAAAAAAAGTCTTTCAAATTTAGTTTGAAAGACTTTTTTTATCTCAGTTCTCAGTTCTCAGTGATAGCAAGTGTTAGAAGTGCAGCTATTATAATTATAAAACTTTTCTTGAGATATAACATTAGGTTTGTTTTTGTTACCAACCTTTTCTATTAATTAACGAGGTGATATGTGCGAGATGATGATTACAATGCCAACTATACAATTGTAACAAGGTATCGAGGCTAAGATTATTTTTCCATTCTGGATGCGTTAATTCTTTTGCAAAATCTTCTGCTGACATTCGTTCTAGCAACAATGTCCATCGAGCATGTATGGCCTTAAGTAGATTGAGAGAGAATTTTATAGGAGCATTCTTAGCATCTGGAAGTTCTGCCCACTCTTTCTCTAGATAAGCTTTGATGGTTGGCGTATCTTCAGTCAATGCCCATCGAAACCTAATATAACTATTAACATGGCTATCTGCAGCGTGATGGACGACTTGTCTAACGGTCCAACCTTCTGGTCTATAAGGTGTGTTTAATTGTTCTTCTTCAAGTTCCATGACTACTGTTGTTAGTCTCTGTGGAAATGATTTTATAGTACTTATCATCTCTGCCCTTGTAGCTCCATCAATAGAGTCTTGGCGTTGGAATTTTCCAATTGGGTATTTTAATGCTTCTATATCCATATAGTATATTTTTTATTAATGCGAAAGTCCGATTATTTTTGTTGAAAAGGATTGTTTCTCGAAAGTATTAGCAAAGCCTTTCATTAAATACTTCAATCAGAGTGTTCAATAGCCCGCTAATCA
Organism: uncultured Saprospiraceae bacterium; assembly: GCA_964604025.1. Lineage (GTDB taxonomy): Bacteria > Bacteroidota > Bacteroidia > Chitinophagales > Saprospiraceae > JAJRXG01. Next base: position 5,052 of record CAZRXJ010000059.1, read on the forward strand.
TTTTCAGTATTTATAACTATGTTTATGTAAGGCTATTAACAGTCCTGTGTAACTAAATCTCTTATGCTATGAGTATATCACGAAGATCTGTGGTGAGTGGTTTGTCTGCTTTAGCAGTTGGTTCAGGCGTTTCATTTGATGATGAAAGATCTGAGCAATCAAAAGTGATTATTCCCTCTGGAACAACAATATTATTTCAAGGGGATTCTATTACTGATGCTGGACGTAATCGTGGCGCTTACTATCCTAATAACGCACAAGGTATGGGACAAGGCTATGTACGACATATCGTCACAGAACTGTTAGGTAGCCATCCGACCAGTGACTTGAAGATTTACAATAGGGGTGTCAGTGGTCATAAAGTTTTTCAACTAAGAGATCGATGGTATGATGATTGTATGATATTACGCCCTGATATACTTAGTATTATGATCGGTGTCAATGACTTCTGGCATACACTAGACTTTAATTATAATGGTACAGCCAAGGTTTATGAAGATGACTTTATCGCACTTATAGAAAGTACACTTGAAGGCCTTCCTGGTGCTAAATTGATAATAGGTGAGCCATTTGTATTACATGAAGGGACCTCTATCAAAGCTGACAAATGGAGCGGTACTTTTGAGCGATATCAAGCAGCTGCACGAAGAGTAGCCGATCGGTTTGGAGCGGCCTTTGTACCATACCAGCAAGTATTTGATGAAGCGCTTAAGACTGCACCTACTTCATATTGGTGTCCAGATGGTGTACATCCATCGATGGCTGGCAACTACCTCATGGCAGAGGCATGGATGAAAGTCTTCAATGAGATGATGGATTAATCACAAGGGCAGTCCAAAATGTCACCCATCTTACATTGAAAATCTATATGTTTTAAATATCGAGATAACGGTACGTATAATATGCCAGCCATTGTTACCTTCGGAAGGCAAATTTATCCTCCCTTTTTTTAACTACTGATACCTACGGTTTATGAGTTTTTTGCTCAGAAACGCCACACAAGTACTCTTGTCGGCGGAGGAAATAATTAAGCGTTTTAGAGATTTGGTTAATAGATCATTTCATGTCAATGGGCTTGGCATCAGTTATGATCAATGGATGGTCATCAATACTATCTATAAAAAACAAGGTGTCACTCAGATCTATGTTGCTGAACAAACAAGAAAAGAGCCTGCTTCCGTATCCCGTATCCTTAAGTTGCTTGAAGCTAAAGAGATCATCGAAAGAATATCAGATCGCACAAATAAAAGAGCAAAGCGATTATATCTAACGCCCAATGGAGATGAGATACATAGTAAGGCAACGAGACTATTTAACATGATTGCTAAGGATGGGTTCAATGGCGTTTATGAGCAAGAAATCAATCTATTCGTTCGCATACTTGACAAAGTTCAAAACAACTTCAATAAGGAGTAGCCTCTACACGGTTCGTGGGGTTTAGTTTTTCAATTCTATGAGTTCTTCATGTGTTCTAAGAGAGCTATCTTTAATTTTTTTTGTGGTCAAAATCATTTTCATGAAATACTTTTTTTCTCTTTTACTCTCCTTGTCATTGTTGACACTTGGGGCACAAAACAAGCCAAATTGGCTTCGTCATATGTCTATATCACCAGATGGTTCAAACATTGCATTTACCTATAAAGGTGATCTGTATAAGGTGTCCAGTAGTGGAGGATATGCCACTCAATTAACTTTTCACACTGCTCACGACTTTGCTGCTGTCTGGAGTAAAGATGGAAGCAAGTTGGCTTTCGCATCAGATCGCTATGGCAACTTTGACATATTCATTATGGATGCCATGGGTGGACCAGCAGAGAGATTAACGTATCATTCTAATAGTGAGATACCATATACTTTTTCTGCGGATGACCAACGAGTAGTCTTTGGAGCCTTGCGCCAAGACGATGTAAATCATCGCCAATATCCCACGGGTGCTCAACCTGAGTTGTACAGTATAAAGACAACAGGAAGTCGTGTCGATCAAGTCCTTACGATACCGGCAGAATATGCACAAGTAAGCAAAGATGGAAAGACCATGCTTTATCATGACAAGAAAGGTTATGAGAATGAATGGCGCAAGCATCATACTTCTTCAGTGACCAGAGACATATGGTCTTGGGATATAGAAAGTAACAAACACGTCATGATTACAAATCATGAAGGAGAAGATCGACAACCAATATTTAATTCAGATGAATCGGGATTCTACTTTTTAAGTGAATCCGGAGGAGATACTTTCAATGTGTTTCATTCTTCATTTTCTAATCTTGGAGAGAGAACTCAACTGACTAATTTTGATTTGCATCCTGTTCGATTTTTAAGTTTTGGAGGAGGCACATTATGTTTTGGATATGACGGTGAGATATATACTATGACCAGCAATAGTCAACCACAGAAGGTTAACATCAATATAAGAACACAAGAAAAATCCAACGCTGATAAGTACATATCTGTTAAAGGCGGTATACGCGAAATGTCTATATCTCCAGATGGAAAAGAAATAGCATTTGTTGCTAGAGGAGAAGTCTTCGTCACATCTGTCGATCATTCTTATACAAAGAGGCTAACCAATACACCCGAGCAAGAGAGATTTGTAAGATGGTCGCATGATGGTAAGTCCGTTGTCTACAGTAGTGAAAGGGATAGCAAATGGAGTATCTATCAGTCGACAAAAGTGAGAGATGAAGAACCATTCTTTTATGCAGCTACCTTGATTAAAGAAGATCCTCTTGTAGTCAGTGAAGAAGATAATTATCTGCCAGAGTTATCTCCAGACGGTAACTTGATAGCATATGTAGCTGGACGTAGATCTATAGTTGTTATGGATCTCAAGTCAAAAAAGAAGACGACTATACTATCTCCCGAAGAATTGTTTCATATGCGAGATGGAGACAAATATTTTAAATGGAGTCCCGACAGCAAATGGTTGTTGATCGATTGGTCCATCTCTTTGAATAATAGTGATGTGTTGTTAGCGAAAGCAGATGGATCAAAGAAGATCAACTTGAATGAAAGTGGTTACTATGACTCAAGCCCTAAATGGGTGAATGGCGGTAAGCAGATGCTCTGGTTTAGTAATCGACATGGACTAAAAAGTTATGCCACCAGTGGAAGAACCGAAAGCGATGTTTACACTATGTTCTTTGACAAAGAAGCTTGGGATAAGTTTCGATTGAGTGAGGAAGATTTCAAATTGCAAAAAGAATTAACAGAGGCCAACGATAAGAAAAAAGATAAAGACAAAAAGAAAGATGACAAAAAGAAGAGTG
>CAZRXJ010000060.1:0-8276 GCA_964604025.1 uncultured Saprospiraceae bacterium
TGAGGAGTTTATGACTGATATTCTACCGCAAGAGAGACATAGACAGACTCATCATATCTTTTATCCTGTTGAGTTGACATTTATACCAGGCAAATTATTGTATGCAGAGCAGTCACAACATTATAACAGAGAAGACATATACAGGCAAAGAATTTACTCTTTCGAAGTGGATGAGATAGAACAAGCAATTCGATTAACAATCTACACACCCAAGGATCCGAGTAGACTTACTGGTTTACATCGCGATAATTCTAAATTGCAGTTTTTGTCACAAGATGATTTTATCCTCAAACCAGGATGTGAAGTATATTGGAAAAGGGTAGAAGATGAATTTCAAGGATATTTGAAAGATAATGCTTGCAGTTATTTTTCAGAAAGATTTGACAAGCGTGTATATCTTAATGAGACATTAATATTAAGAAGAGGTGCTTTGCTACTTGATGATGCAGCTGTAGATGAATACGGGATTCCGGTCTTCGGTGTCCATAACAAAGGACCAACGATCAATAAGAAAGAAATAGATTGCAGATGAGTTCTTACTTTTCTATGGTTTTGTAAATTATCGGAGTGTCATAGGGGGTCAACTTGACACCATCTTTATGAATTAATTCCATTACTTCTAAACCACTAGTGCTCAAAGTCTCAATGAGCCTAAATGTCAATCCTCCTCCCATGTCTGCTTCATGATCAACTTTGAAAGATCCATTTTCTTGTAGTTCGTACTCAGCAGTACCAAAAGGTCGCAGCTTCAGATCATTCCAATCCATAATGAACTTTTCATTATCATTGGTTGCTTCTTCTTTAGAAAACTTTTCAGGTATCTGTACCGAATTAAGAAGTGCCTTGGATATTCCATCAGATCGCATATAGAATAATAGGGGTTTTAATTCTGTCTCTTCAGATCCGGGTTTTATATAGTAGCTTTCTTCCAATATATATAATCCGGGATGATCAGCTGGGCGATTTATAATCTTATGATCACATATATCTGTGACATGCTTTGCATAAGGATGTATCTGTTTTCCAGCTTTTCTTTCTTTTTCCACTTGTTCTGTGTTGTCCAGTGAACCACATAGTATATCAGTGAATCTTTTTAATATGTCATCCATAATTACAATTCAAATAATTCAAAATACATCCCTCCTGGAGATTGTAGAACACAAGCTTTCCCTTCTCCTATGATAGGATCGTTAATCAATCGTGGCGTAGAGATGATAGTCATATCGTGATCTTTAGCACGTTGTATAACATCATCTACAGATCTTACAAAGAATGAGTACATCCCCAATCCTTGATTAGGAGGACATGTTGATATACCTGTATCAATCTCACTGCCTTCTTGAAATTCTAAAGATATTATATAATTCTGTTTTGACCCTTGTGCATAATAACCTGTGAATCGATAAGGTGTACCTTCAGCTATACCCAATGCCGACCCAGGAGATGTCTTCCAGATCTGATCATATAGAGTGTAATAGTCTAACACCTTTGTAAAAAATTCAATTTCTCTATCACCATTTTTAACAACAAGCGCAGAGTATCCAGGACCGCAAAATTCAGAATTGGGATCACACGGCGCTAGTTGAGGTATATTGACTCTTTCGATTCCTACACAGTGTAGAAAGTCAGGACCCTTATAGATGGTTTCGATGTACTGCCCTGGCACACCATCTGCTCTAACTATATCTCCTACTTGCATTGGTGCCATTGTGTCAATGCCTTGAGACTTTAATCTCTTATCAAATGCCTTAGCATCTGAAGTCGGGAACCCTAAAGAGAATGACCCCAGCTCATAAGAATTATAACTGTTATGTATATGCGGTGTATCATTCTTCAAATGTAAAACGCGCAATTGTATCAGACTAGGTACGGCAGATCTTGTGAAATGATATAGATCATAATCTATGTGTTCTGGAATGTTCCAGAAAGTCTTTTGAATTATTTTCTGCTCTGAAGGCATAGCTATTGGGCCGATCATGTTCATCTGCATGATGTCGCCATAGAACTTTTTATAACCTGCTATATCGACTGTACATAACGTGGCGGTGTTGAGATGACCTGTTTGTCCTTCCTCACTAATGCCATGTGGTATTTTATAATTGCCCATAGTTCATTCTAATTTTTATCGATTTGGGCTGCGACCCTAAAGCCTAACATGAATGATTTGTAATGTGCTCCATCTCTTGATCTTACGGCAGCTCTTGACCACGCTATTCCGCTGATCCAACTTCCACCCTTGGGTGTTCTAAAACTACAATCACCCGCGTTTTCATTTTCCCATGAAGTTCCATCGGTAGGTGCATCAGTCAAGTCTACATGATAACAATCATTAGTCCATTCCCAAGCATTGCCAACCATATCATAGAGGCCATAATCATTGGGTTTGAATGTTGCGACACTTGCAGTATAGACATATCCATCTTCACATGGGAAGGATGGTCTTGTTGGGTATTGCCTTGCAAAAGATCGATCTCCTACATTGGCATATTCGCACGCCTGCTCAGAATCAGTACCCCAGAACCAAGGATTGCTACTTCCTGCCCGCGATGCATATTCAAATTCTACCGATGATGGCACTCGATATGTTCTACCTGTTTTATTAGAAAGCCAATCGGCATATGCCTTAGCATCACTCCAACTAACACATACTACAGGAGCATCTTCTCTTTGTGCATAGCCAGGGTTTTTCCAATTATGATGAGCTATGTATCCATAACTCTTTCCATCATAGTAATTGCATCCGATTAATTGTTTTCCTTTGTATTCTCCTATCACGGATTGATAGTTGGTTTCAGTTATAAACTTTCTGTATTGTCCAAGTGTCACTTCAGTTTGCGCTATTGCAAATGCATTTTCTATGGTCACCTGAGTTCTTGGTCTTTCACCTTTTTTTCTACCTATCTCTTCTGAGTATGAACCTATCATCGTTGATCCAGTTGGGATCACAATCATCTTAGGACAAGTCTCACAATCTTTGAATGACTTGGCGATTGATTGAGCGCATACAACTTGTTGCAGACTCATGATCGAACATAATACCCATATCCTATGAATTAATAGACCATTCATTTTTCTAATTATTTCAAATTAGAAAGAACTGATTTTATTTTCTCAAAATCAGGTAACGACTTGCCATCGGTGATTTCAGCGTATTGTATGATCCCATTAGCATCAATGACAAAAGCCGATCTTTTTGAAAACTGACTGAGTCCTAAAAAATCATCTTCGAACAGCACTCCATAATCTTTGCTGGTCTGTCTATTAAAATCAGAACCGAGTGGAAAATTCAAATTATGCTCACAATGAAATTTTTGAAGTGAAAAAGGAGAGTCTACAGAAACTCCGACAACTTCAGCATTGAGAGCAGTATAATCATTTTCTTCATCTCTAGCTGTACACATCTGATCTGTACAGACACTAGTAAATGCTAAAGGGAAAAAATGAAGAATAAGATTTTTTCCTTTATAGTCATTTAGTCTAATTGGTTTTAAATCTGTACTCACTAATGAAAGCTCTGGCGCATTCATTCCGACTTCAATTTTACTCATATTCCTATTTTATATTTCTTCGAAAAATTCCCATAATACACCGTCAGGACTAATTATAGAAAAACAGTTTACACGGCCATACGGTTCTATTGATAATTCATTTATGGATTGATTGATTGTTACATCTTTCGAGACTATAGCCTTGAAATATTCTTCCAAATATTTAACGCGACAACGATATAGCAGCAATCCACGATTAGGAGGAATAGCATCTTGGCTAAAATCTTTTCCTTCGACTCCTTCAAATTCAATCGTCTGAAATACTACATCTCTACTACTGTCTAATGAGAATATATTAGCCTTACACGTAACATCAGGAATAATATTAAAAGGTATACCAAACATGTTTTCTTGTGGAGAATCTTTCTTAACCTCGTATTCGTTGAGAAGGCTAAATCCCAATTTGTCTCTATAGAATATAAGAGAATCAGCAAGACTCTTTACTGTCAATGAGGAGTTGTAGACATGGGTGGGTAGTTTAAATCCTTCTTTTAGTTCGAGCGGAGGTTGAGTCCTGTGCGTGAAGGCTACTATGATGTCATCATATCCGTTCATCAGAATATCGTATAATTCGAATGGCCCCATTTTTTGAAATAAGGGATCGCTTAATCCATGCCATCCAAGATCGCGAAGTTCATCAAATGTCTGACTCACTTCTGGTACGCGTAGATTGATGTCCATGATGCCTCCTGTGTCCCATGGTTTTTGAGATGAGCGTATGTATTTTTGCTGTACGTCAGCATACTTTACAATTCTCAATAGACCAGTAGGGTGGTTGTCAAATTGTAACAACAATTCTTTGCCAGAACATGACTGATCGAGATTCCAAAAATCAAGTACAGATCTGCTTGTATCATATGATCCACTGATATCCCATCCACCATAATCACAAAAGAATTGTTTGACCTTATCAAGGTCACCTACGCTGTAGACTACTTCTATTATATTTTGCAACTGATACATAAAAACCTATATCACTGATTTTTCAAATATAGTTAATTAAACTAATGATTAATGATATTAACTAAAACAATTAAACATAGCTTCCATTGAGATTATATTGTACAATAGTTATGAGTATGCTGACCGATTATAAGCTTGCCAAAAACCAAGTTTCAAGGATACGCTTGATATGTTGCAAGAACCTCGCTGCATCTGCGCCATTGATAACGCGATGGTCAAATCCTACGGTCATAGGCATCATGAGCCGTGGTTGAAATCCCTCGTCTATCCACTTGGATTCGATATCACTTGCAGCAACACCTAGTATAGCTGCTTGAGGAAAATTAACAATAGGGAATATGCCTGTAGTACCTATACCGCCCAAATTAGAAATTGTAAATGTAGCACCAGATATGTCTTCAGATGTCAACTTACCTTCTCTGGCTTTGATCGATAACTCAGTTAATGTTATAGAAAGTGTTGTTAGAGACTTGTGAGTTACATCCTTAATCACAGGTACAACGAGTCCTCTTGGGGTATCGACGGCCACGCCAATATTGATGTAGTCTTTATATATCAATTCTTTATTATGAACATCTATACTCGCATTGAAAATGGGGTATTTTTCTATAGCCTTGGATATGGCCTTTACGAGAAGTATGGTAATTGTCAATGAGCCTCCCATTAATTTTACTTCCTCCTTTGAAAGTTTTCGCATGCTTTCTAATTCGGTTATGTCTGCTTTTTCTTGTAACCAAGCATGTGGTATCTGACTCCATGATTGAGACATGTTTCTACTTGTGGCATTTGCAATACCTGTCATAGCGACTCGCTTGATACTTCCGTATTTGCTAAAGTCAGGCAAAGCGACAGACGCTTGAGATGTGCCATTATTAGAATTCGCTATAAGTTGCTTTGCGTAATCTTTGACATTTTGAACACTTATTCTGCCACTGTCAGAAGTGGCATTCACTTTGTGAATGTCTATGCCTATCTCTCTAGCTACTTTTCTTGCAAGCGGAGATGCTCTGAATTTTTTTCCAGCTACTTGTGATGATTCATTAAGAGTTGTGGCTATAATGGATTTTTGAAGTAGACTTTCTTTTGGTTTTACATGTTCTGGAGTCTGTTGTTTATCTTCAGCATTAGAGATCTCTTCTATCTTTAATATTTCTTCAGGTTCATCGCTGTCTTTCGTTTCCATTTTTAGAATAGTAAAACCCTCTGAGATTTCATCTCCTATGCTTACTAAGATAGATTGCACTACTCCTTCATGTTCTGATGGCACCTCAGCAGTAACTTTGTCAGTCTCTACTTCTATGAGAGGTTGATCTACAGATACTTGATCTCCTTCTTTAACCAATATGGTAATTACAACTCCCTTTTCTACTCCTTCACCAAGTGATGGTAATTTTATATCAATCATGATGAATTATATTTATAATCCTGCAGGATTAGCTTTGGACAAATTGATTTTATTTTTTTTAATAAATTCTTTTATTTCATTTGTTGAGACGCTTCCTTGGTCATGTAGTAATTGGAGGGCAGCTAGTGCAATGTATTTTGGACTTATCTCAAAGTGATCGCGAAGATCTTCTCTTGATTCACTTAAGCCATAGCCATCTGTTCCGAGAACAGTATATGGTTGCTTGATCCATTTCGATATTCCAATACCCATAGACTTCATATAATCGCTAGTTGATACAAAGACTCCAGTCTCTTTGGCTAAAAGTTTTTCTAAATAATTTTCTTTCTTCTTGGTAGATGTTGATAAGAGGTGTTCTCTTTCTATGTTTAAAGCATCTCTTTGCAATTCTGTATAGCTAGTGACACTCCATATGTCAGTTGAGATATCCATGGTTTCAAGCATTTCTTTTGCTTCTATAACTTGAGTCATTATAGATCCACTACCCATCAAATGAGCTTTTTTCTTACTTTTTAATTTGGATTTAGAATATCTATACATGCCTTTTATAATTCCCTCTTCTACTTTTTTGGGCATTTGAGGCATTGTGTAATTTTCATTTGTTACGGTTATATAGTAGAATATTTTTTCTTGTTGTTCATACATGCGATATAAGCCATCTCGCACGATCACTGCCAACTCATAAGAAAAAGATGGGTCATAACTTTTCATATTAGGAACAACACTTGACAATACATGCGAATGACCATCTTGATGTTGTACACCTTCTCCATTGAGTGTTGTTCTTCCAGATGTACCACCGATTAAAAACCCTTTGCACATCATGTCCCCACACGCCCATATCATATCTCCTACTCGCTGAAAACCAAATATGGAATAGAAAATATAAAATGGAATCATCGGCAATCCATGTAATGAGTACGCACTGCCTGCGGCCATGAAAGAAGCGATTGCTCCCGCTTCACATATACCTTCTTGTAGGATTTGTCCATCTGGACTTTCGCGGTAATATGATATACTACCTGCATCCACTGGCTCATAAAGTTGCCCCTTTGGTTGGTAAATCCCTGCATGTCTAAAGAGACCATCTAGTCCAAAAGTTCTAGCTTCATCTGGGATAATAGGAACGACATATTTTTTTACATTTTCATGTCTCAATAGTTTTCCAATTATTCTGACGAGTACCATTGTTGTAGATACTGCTCTGTCGCCTGTGCCTTTTAAGAATTCTCCAAATAGTTCATCTCCTGGTATCTTAAGAGCGATACTTTGATCGGATCTTTCTGGTAGTGAGCCGCCAAGTGCCTTCCTTTTTTCTTTTAGATATGTAAGTTCTGGACTGTCTGTAGTTGGTATATAGAATTTTGCTTGAGCTGCATCTTCTTCACTCAACGGTATACCAAACCTCTTGGCAGCTTCGATGCGCTCTTGACGATTCATATTTTTCTTTTGGTGTGTAGTGTTTCGCCCTTCACCAGCGCTACCCATGCCATATCCCTTTAAAGTTTTCATTAAGATGACACTGGGTTTGCCATTAGGTTTTGCGGCTTTTGTAAATGCCGCGAATATCTTTTTGTAATCGTGACCACCTCTCTTAATGGTTCTGATTTCTTCATCTGTGAGCGAACGCATCATCTCTTCTAATTCTGGATTGTCTTTTACCCAGTGTGTTCTTACCTGATCTCCTGGAAGAACAGAATACATCTGGTAATCACCATCCAAGGCTTGTTCCATCCGATCAGTCAAGATTCCCTTATGGTCTCTGTCTAATAAAGCATCCCATTCGCTGCCCCAGATAACTTTTGTGACATTCCACCCTGCACCAAGAAAGCTTCGTTCTAATTCTTGTATAATCTTGCCGTTTCCTCTAACAGGCCCATCCAAGCGTTGCAAATTACAATTGACAATTAGAATTAGATTATCTAATTGTTCTCTAACGGCGATGTTAAGAGTACCCAAAGTCTCAGGTTCGTCCATTTCGCCATCGCCTACAAAGACCCATATTTTGCCTCCTTTTTTTTCTTTTAGATCTCTGTTCTCAAGATACTTTTGAAATCTTGCTTGATATATTGCGCTGACACCGACAAGCCCCATGGATGCTGATGGTATCTCCCAAAAATCGGGAAGTCTTCGAGGATGTGGATATGATGGTAACCCTCCTTCTTTCTGTAGTTCTCTTCTAAAGTTTTTTAATTGATCTTCTGTCAGCCTGCCTTCGATCATCGCACGTGCATATATGCCTGGGGCTGCATGCGGTTGAAATGATACTATGTCGCCACCGTAGTCGTCTGATTTTTTTCTAAAGAAATGATTGAACCCAACTTCATACATACTGGCAGCTGAAGCATAAGTGGCTATGT
>CAZRXJ010000061.1:0-8237 GCA_964604025.1 uncultured Saprospiraceae bacterium
TTTAGATAGATATGGTTGTCATCATGTATAACATAATCGACATCATGACCCAATCGCGCTAAGCCATTGACTTGACCGATCAGCTTTCTGACAACACCAATATTGCTGTTGATACCTTTATTGACTCGGTATATTAAAAGAACCCGAGCCATGATTATAATTTATTTAAAAGTTTGAAAAGTAGGTAATATAGCTTATTAGAAGTTTTTACAATCTTATGATATGGGACTTGATCTCCACCGAATGATCTAAAGAAAGATTCTATTCCTGCAATCATACTTCCTTCAAAGTCAAAAATTTTGCAGCCTTTTGATTTAGCTTCGAGTATACTTCTCCAGATTAGAAGAGACACACTTCCGCTTATTTTGTCATCTGTCTGACCTGTAAGTAATAGATAGGAAGTATCTCTATCATATACATTGCACACAACTGCAACTTTCTTTTTCTCCATTTGAGCAAAATATGTTTTAGTTGACTCATGTTTCAATAAAGCTGTGTAAAGGTTTTTGAATTGACCTTTGGTAAATGGCGTTGTGAGATGTTGTCTATCATATGAATAAGAAAATAAATCAAAGATGTCGTTTGCATCGCGGCCCTCTATAATTTCAATTAAGGTCTTTGCTTTTTTTATTTGATTTCTAGTTTTATCACTTAACTGACTGAATAAAGTTTCTTCGTCTTTTGTAAGATCAAGCCGATAGGTATATCTCGTAGTTTGTTCATATCCCAGCCAACTTAGTGGTTGCCAATTGATCCAAGTAGGGTGCCCATGTGCTATAAATCTTGATACCTTGGGTAACTTTTGAGATAGCTCTGTTAACACCTTTTTATCAAAGCCCAGCTGAGTCAAGTTTTTATTTGACTGAGTCAACTTAATGACATGAGGCCCTAAGTAAGAAGTAAGGATCGGCTGTGTTATTGTTGAGAAAAGATACATTTTCTTTTTATAAAATGGCCACACTCCAATTGTATTCCCATCTCTCTTTGCGATTGCTACATCCCAGTTTTCAGAAGAACATACAGCATCCAGATACCAAGGCTTATAAAATATCGAAAGCCCATACTTTACAACATACGCTTCATATAGCTCTTTGTTTTTTTTTGTATTATTCATTTATGAAAATAGAGCTTGCTATATATGCCATCGCCATTCTGATTTTTAATTGCCAGATATGCAACCAAAGGTAACACTTGTCTAAGGTAGAATACCTATCTATTCTTCTATATCGCATAACCTCCTTAAATGTCGAAGGTTTCATAGGAAACAAATTTTTCAAAAAGTATTTTGCTCTTTTGCTGAAGGGCTCATTATTAGTCTGATGTTGATGAACTATACCTGACATATATTTCGGTATAGAACGCTTCAATTGAGAATGCGTTTGCCCGGGATATTCTACACTGATGTTACTTATATATTCAATTTTATAATTACTTTCCAACGCCCGAAGACTCCAAGCTATATCATTGCCCGATATATGGCTTTCATCAAATAACCCGATTTTGTCAAAAACCGATTTTTGCACCCACAAATGTCCCGTGGTGACACCATAGTTGTATTTGACATTCTTTTCGTTATTAAGATAAAGCAGGCTATAAAGTAAGTCTTTATTATCATCAGATGCTGGAACAACATCGTAATGTCCAGCTAATATTTTGCAATTTTCTTTATTCATGTAAGAGAAACCTGTCTCTATCCAATCATCTGTCGTCTTACATTTGGCATCCAAAAATGCGAGGACTCTTCCTTTTGAAGCTTTTATTCCAATATTTCGAGAAGTATATGGATTACGAATATCTGAAGTCAACCAAATAACACGATCATAATGAGGTCTACTCTTAAGCATTTCTATGCCGTCACTATTATTATCAATCACTATTATCTCATATGAAAACACCGTGACTTGTAGAATTAGTGCTTCCAAACAAGCTGATAGATATTCAACTTGATTATAATGAGGTATGATAATACTGCAATCGATAACCTTTGCTTTTTTATTTTAATCTTAGTGCAACGTTAAAGTTAAGCCTAAGCTATAGAAAATCAACCCAATATATTAGTTATCCCTGGATGGTATCCCGGAGTATTAGAGCCATCTAATGGCGACTTCGTGAAAGATCAGGTAACCCTACTAAGGAAGGAAGGCTTGAAAATTGATCTTGTCTATGCAGACTTAAATATTGCATACCTATACAACGGTTGGTATAGGAAGAAACGCATAGTTGAAAGAGATTCCTTGGGAAATAAAAGTTATATTATAACTGGACCAACATGGCCCAAGAATAATAGATGGGGCCTTCAACTATGGATCAATTCTTTTGTCAATTGGATAGTATATTATTTAGAAAAAGAAGGTAGGCCAGATATAATTCATACACATACTTACCTCGGTGCTATGGTTGCGCTTAAGATCAAAGAAAAATTCAACACCCCTTATATTGTTACAGAACATTATACGGGTTGGATGGATGGGAGTATAAGGGCTTTACATCGAAAACTTGGATTGACCGCATTAAAGAATGCTGATGTTGTAACTTCTGTTAGTGGCGCCTTGAAGGATTTTTTACAACCATCTTTAGAAAAAGAAGTTGTTGTTTTACCCAACTTCATAGATGTTGATCTCTTCACTTTTGAAGTTAATCAAGACATAATCGGTTCTACTGCAAAGAAGATTAATATAGTTAGTGTGGGCGACTTGATACCAAGAAAACAAATTGGCGTGTCATTACAAATAATTAAACAATTATCAACACTGTATGATATACAGTATACGATCATTGGAGATGGAAGAGAAAAAGAAAACTTAAAGAATGAAGTTACGCGACTTGAAATTGAAAGTATTGTGTCCTTTGCCGGAAGGCTTCACAAATCTTCTGTTGCAAAAATGTTGATTAACAGCGACATACTCTTGCACTCTAGTCAATTAGAAACATTTGGACTTGTAGTTGCAGAAGCTTTATGTTCTGGTGTTATGGTTGTTTCATCTCCTAATATGGGAGTACAGATGATGAAAGACTTACCCGGCATTTTTATAAGCTCCGGCGATTCCAAAAAAGAACTGAAATTAGAATTAGAAAAAGCACTTAAAGTTAGGAAAAGAAATGACTGGCAAGAGTTTAGAAAAAAGATAAGTATGTTGAGCAAAGAACAATTGAATACAACAAATTATGCCCACAAGTTTACGAAACTTATTAATTCCTGTTGAGCACCTTATGAGGTAAAAATAAGTTATAAGTAATTGTTCTACCACAATTTATCGATTCTTCTCCTTCTCCAACTGGAGTTGTTCCATTAATTGTAAGGTGTAACTTATCTAACCTTGCGCCATCCTCACGATACCCAAAATCTATGGTGTGAACACCTGCAGTTAGTGAAAACTTGACCAAAGTATTGCCATTGTCATTATCTGTAATTGGAAGCCATTGCCATGTAGATGCTGTATTCCAATCATTCCAATTATACCAAGTTCCTCCATCAATCCTAACCCAAAAAGAATCATCCGCACCATTGGCAGAATATACTCGAGCCAGTAATCTATATAGCCCTGCAGATGTAACTGTAACAGTGAATCGGACTAAATCATCTGCGCCAGTAGGTGGAGCAGCAATTGAGTTAAGTCCAGGAGAAATAGTGAGGAAGTCTCCATTAGAAGCCTCTACATCAGATCCTCTATCCCAGTTTCCTCCTGGAAATCCGCACTCTGCTTCTAAAAAAAAGTTAGCACAATCAGAATCAAAATCATCTATTAGTCCATCTCCATCATCGTCTAAACCATTGCCACAAATCTCAAGACAACTTGCCAGTGGGTCTTGCCATGCATTATTAGGAGGTATAATATATACGATACTAACCACTAGCCCATTTACATCAACAGAGGGGATTCCTGATCCTGCTATTCCATCATTATCTGTATCTGAAACATCAGCTTCTTCAGTATCAAAACAACCGTCCTCATCCGAATCTCTATCAAAGGGATCTTCTATCCCGCTACCATCTGAGTCACTATATGTATAATTGAGGATTCCGCTTTCGGATGCTGTTTCGATCCCGTCAAATAATCCATTAGCTCCAGAACCAGTATCAGCTCCATCGATTCGTCCATCATCATTAAGATCAAGTTCGTTATGTCCTGCTTCATGAAGGTCGAAGATGCCGTCGTTGTCCAAATCAAGATCAACTGAGTTCGGAACTCCATCCATATCTCTATCGCACTCTTTGGATGCAAAGAGGCTTGTAAGTCTGTTACCACCAGAGCCAGAACCAGCTGAACCTGTTCGACCAAACGCCATAGTCACGCTAGAAAAATTAGCATAAAACATAAAGACTGCAAAATCTGGCGAGTTAATGCCGTCGTTGTCATTGGATGTCCAATTAGTTGGACCATCTAATGGAAACATACGATAATATGTATATCCTGCTCCAGGGCCAGATCCATTTATAAATCCCGCATTTTCAAGAACCGTTGTAGAACTAAGAGATACCATATCAGGAGGTGTAGCATCACTGATACCAATTACCTCAGTGTGATTTATGCCAACATTAGAATCAATATCCCTAGGTGTAAAAAGAAAGTTGTCAATTGTCGCAGGCGTCCCTGCAGGGTTTGCCGTAGTAGCTGAACCACTTTCCACCACACTCAAGGTAAATGTAAAGTGATCGTCTTGAGCAGCTGAAGCATCGTCAATTTCCATTCCTTCTGCTGAAGCAAAAGCTCTAACACCTGGAGATATAGAATTAATTGTAATAACAATATCATAAAGTATATCATCACAATCTCTTACTGCATCTGCATAAAGTACTACATCTCCCACATCCAGGTCATTGATATTAGCTCCAACATTTAGTACAGATCTAGAGTTACTAAAATCAATGGTCGCTGGGCTTTCGTCAACATCTAAGATTCCATCATTGTCATCATCGAGGTCATCTTTATTTGCTATTCCATCCCCATCCGTATCCTCTTCGCGTGAGATCGTACAGTTAGTTGCATCATCTCCTAATCCAGTTGGTATCGTTCCTTCTAGTGTTAGAAAGAGTTTGTCCAGTTGCGTTCCTTCTTCGCGATATGCAAAGTCAATATTAGTTCGACCTTCTGGCAGGGTAAAAGATAATGGTGTGTCTCCGTTATCACTATCCCATACTTGACGCCACGTCCAATCTGTCGTTATGCCCAAGTTGTCCCACTTATACCAGGTACCATTATTCACTCTAACCCAGAATGACTCATTGTCTGTTGTGGGTGCTTGAACTCTTGCATATAATTCATAATCGCCGGCAGTATCAATCTGTGCTATATAAGTTAAAAAATCAGAAGTGTCAGCCGGGGCCGATAGAAGAGAGTTTAGCCCAACTTTAGGTTCAACAAAAAAATTATCAGAAGCGGCAGGATCTTCAAGAGTTGACCAACTACTACCTATAAATCCACATTCTGCTTCTAAAGTAAAATCAAGTGTATTCTCTACTCCAGCTGTAAAACATATTTCGAGAATGTCAACAAAATATGTCTCTCCTGTAACCGAGTTTCTTCCAGTAATTCGTACTCTGGTGTCTGCATTTGCATAATCAGAAATATCAATTTGGGCTATAGTGCCATTTGGAAAGTCATTAGTTGTAGACAATACTCTATTATAACTTGTCCCATCAAATATGTCTACAAAAAAGAAATCAGCAAACTCAAAATTTCCAGATTCATCATATTCCATATATAGTACTGCGGATGTTGCTCCTGTTAGATCAACTGCTCGTTCGACAGACAAATTACCATCAGTGTTACTAAATTCGAGGGCGTCACCTGTGATTATAATTCTTCCAGTGGATGGACTTCCATCGTCTCCTGCCTCTATCCAACTCTCAGATGTCCAACTAATTGATCCATTAGAATTACTATAATTAGAAGAAGCAAACTGATCCTCATAGTCTCCTGTCAGGCATGGGTTGTCTAAGCAATAGATATTAGCTTCCCATCCACTAGCAACAATAATATCATCTGAATGAAATATGAAATGAAGTGCTTCTCCCGTTCCAACGACTGATTCTCCTGGAGCGTTTCTACAATATCTTCCTAGGTATGGTGCGGATGAATTGGTCCCATCATATATATCCAAATAATCCCAACGACATATATCATCATCTTCTAAAGCAAAAGAAATGAACTCGACTGCCATCACTTTTGTGGGGTCTCCTGTGGTAAAAGTTATACTGTGATCCAAGTTTGTTGCATAATCGCCCAAACCTCCTGGATCATAAAACGTTCCGCTACAGGTGGTAACCGTTCCTGTCGCGCCTCCACTACCAAGAATATATATTTGTCCAAAAGATTGATTTAATGTAACTATAAAAATAATACTCGTGATAATACTAGTCTTACTCATTCTTACTTGATTACAAATAGAATATTGACAATAGTATAGTTATCAAAAGGCACATCAATAATTTCATAAGTCAATACTCCATTTTCGTCTATAGACACGCTTCCCATTACAGTGTCATCAAATGAAGTAACGTAATAATATAGTTCATCAACATTATAAAATGGAATTTCACTTGGGGCTCCTGGGCTTGATATAGAAGGCATTGAGAATTGATCTTGATATTCTTGGTATAAGTCCAATGTCTCGGGACTTGTAGATAATGTTGAAGCATCAATTGTAACTGCAGGCGCATAAAACCATCGAGAGTTTTTCACTGTATTTAGTTCTATGATATCTCCGTTTGCATCCGTTGCTAGGTTGTATGTAGCATTAGCACTTTTAGTTGAATCTGAAAATGTCCCTATGCCATAGTCAGAAAAGCGAACAGATCCGCCTTCCACATCTAATAAGGCATCTGGTGTACTTGTCCCTATTCCAAGACCGCCTGCTGCTGTAATTGTTAAAGTATCCGTACCAACAAATGTCAAGAGGTTGCCATCCATAGTTACTTGTCTATCTGATTCTAATGTATCATTCGTATTGTATATGTTGTTTCCAAGATTTGAAGGATCAATCTCCACAATATCTCCATCGGCTTCAACCCCTAGTATTGATACTTCATTTCCTGTTTCAAAAGTTGAACTTCCATATTGATTAAATCGCACAGGTTCTGTTGGGTCTCTCAATGTCAGCAAGCGAGAAAATCCTGCACCACCAACGTTCTCATTATAATCGGCTATAAAAAACTCTCCATTACCTGATGATGAAGCGTCTAGGCCCATTAAAAATGATTTCCAAGTATTATTTATATTTCCATTATATCGATCAAATATAAATGAACTAGTATTCGAACCTCGTGATAAACGCAGCGCCTCATTTACATGCAAAGCTCTTTGTGGATTTGCAATTCCTACACCGACTCTTCCTGTCGAAGTTATTGCAATTGTATCTGTTCCTATAAAATTGAGATCATTGCCATCAAGATTGACAGTTCGATAAGCATCAATTGTATCACTGGAGTTATAAATGTTTGTGCCCAAGTTGGAGGCATCAATTTCTACAACATCTCCATCAGCTTCAACTCCAAGGATATATGTCTCAGAACCTGTTTCTAACCCAGAGCCATAATTGGAAAAACGTACGTTACCACCGTCAACGTCTAATTTTGCTGCAGGGGTTCTTGTACCAATACCTACGTTCCCATCGTTTTTCAAAACAACTTGGTCTGCATTAACAGTGGATAAATCGGAATTAGATTCTAGAATTAGGTCTGATCCATTTGCATGATTAGCCCCTACAGTTTGAGATCTAATTCTTGCTAGAGGAGTAGCGATACCAGTATTTGGATTGTGTGCAAATTCTATTATATTTTCATTCGCCGCAGCAGTTCCTTTATCATACAATCTAAGTCCGATGTTTGATCTAACTCCACCACCTCCTTCTATAATTGCCCAAGGTCCAGAGTCGGTATCTGAGCTTTCTATAACATGTAAAGAAGCTTGAGGAATAGTTGTATTTATTCCTACAATTCCAAAAGTATAAATTGTATCAAGTATATCTGTTGCAAAACCTCCGCCAAGCGCATTCCAATCTCTGTCCATGAGGGAATTAAGATTTAAAGTCTGTAATCCATTGGCGTCATTTTCAATTCCTATTTGAAGTTCTGTTCCTACGATGGCCAACGAGTCGATGACTTGATCGTCAGATCCAACAGTAGAAGGATCAATATCCAGGACATCTCCATCAGAATCAACACCTAAGAGAAAAGTTGGTGTGCCTGTTCTTAGTCCATCTCCATAATTGTAAAATCTAAGATATTCATTGCTAAG
>CAZRXJ010000062.1:0-8112 GCA_964604025.1 uncultured Saprospiraceae bacterium
ATATACTAGGCAAATTAGAAAATCATATAAAGGTACCAACCACACACTTATCCCTATGTCTATCACTCTATTGCTCCGATAGGAGATCCAAGTCAACAACATGTATCGTCCTATTAAGAGTAGCGCGGCATATGGCCACACAATGGTCATCCAGATAACTGCTATGTACCATAACAGTTGCGATGCATAGATCAGTATCAACCAGATTCTATTTTTAATATTATAGTGCGGAGCGGTAGTAAGGTGTCGTCTTTTTTGATTGATCCAGCTCATCCAGTTGAGTTGTGGAAAGGTCCAAACCCATGACGATCTGTCTAATGATACGTTATAAACTGCTTTTTTGCCAAGATCATTAACTAATAAATCATCGTCTCCACTTCTGATATGCTCATGACTTTTATAGCCACCGACACTGTCGAACATACTTTTTTTATAAGCCATGTTGCGACCGATACCCATATAGGCTCGACCCATGACAGCAGCCGATAAGTATTGCATCGCGATGTACCAAGCATCATAAGTTATCACACGACTCAGCAATCCAGAACTACTGATATATGGACTGTATCCTAGGACAACGTCACTATGGTTTCCTTTGCTCATCATAACTGAGATCCAAGCATCACTTTCTGGTTGACAATCAGCATCTGTTGTTATGATCCATTCGCTTTGAGCAACTTCTATACCAGCTGATAATGCTGCTTTTTTACCATTTGAGCCTTTCGGCAAATCTAATATCTGTAGTCTTGCATCCTTCATCGACTGTAAAAATGATAATGAATCATCTTGACTATGGTCATTGACGATGATAATATTAAGATTGGGATAATCTTGTCTTAGCCAGAAGGATACATGTTTCTGCAGGTGCTCAATTTCGTTTTTTACTGCAATCACAAGCGTTACACCAGGAGGCATAGCGCTTCTTTCTTTTGCAACATTTCTACCACTAAATCTATAGAGCTGATCCAATTGGATCACCCAGAAGTACATCTGAATGAAGGATGCTATTGCTATAACTATGGTCAGGATCAGCATGCAAGAACAAGGTATATAATATGGAGTGAGCATGCGAATATTGCCAAATTTCCTAAGATCGCTAGAAGTAGAAAAAGAACTTTATGTGGAGTGTAAGTCATACTAAACTGACTAAATACTGCTGCGATAACAAAAGAGCAATGATTAAGCCTGATAAGTCTCATATCCGACGCCTTTAATGAAGTGATACTCAATAGATTGTGATATCTTTACGTTCTAAGCTTTGTTCGTAGAATGAAGTGCCTGCCTGAGGAGATATAAACTCCTAAATAACTTAACTCAATTTTTTTTGATGAAGACGTGCTCACAGTTTGTGTGCCTATTGATGTTATGTATGGCTCCGATATTATGTCTAGGTCAGATCAGTCCAACATTATATGGTGACGAGTGGATCAATGAAGATCAGACTTATTACAAGTTTGAAGTATCAGAAGAAGGTATATATCGACTGAGTGCTCAGACACTTCAGGATGTTGGTATAGCTATATCGGATATAAATGTCGGTCAGATACGCTTATACAGCCTCGGTCAAGAAATACCTCTACGTATATCATCCAATGATCGCTTAAGCCCTGAAGATTACATAGAGTTTTATGCGCAAGGCAATGATGGCTCTGTGGATGCTCTACTATATGCTAATCCAAGAGGAGACCAGCTCAACCCTTTCATAAGTTTGTATAGTGATAAGCGACCTTATTATCTCACCTTGTCCATAGAAGATAATGAGCCGCTCAGATATAAAGAGCAAGACAATGGATTGAATGGCAATGGCCTCCCGCCTAAAGAGACTTACTACATACACAGAGAGATCGTCACATATGATGAGTTTCATCACAAACCTTCACATGACGGCCGTAACTTTATCCGCTTTTCATCTATGGATGTCGGCGAAGGATATGGCAGTCCACTAGAAGAAAACAGAACTATAGAAGTTGATGTCGATAAGCTTTCGACATTTGGAGTGGACCCAAGGGTCATTATAAGATTTGGTACTAATGTATTGAGTCGCAATTGGAAAGTATCGACGGACTTTCGAGATTTAAAATTCATACCTCAGAATGGATACGGCGTAGTTGATATAGATGAACGATTTCCTCTTGATCAACTTCATGAAGGGATCAATAATCTCCATATATCACCCATCAATCAAGACAATCAAAAACATACACTTGCAAGAGTTGAACTTCATTATCCACGCAAGTATGAATTTGAAGGAGAGGTGGATATAGAATTTTTGCAGCAAGCCTCTATCATATCAAGGTTTATAGAATTATCAGGATTTGGTGGCAATAGGCCGATACTTTACAATTTAACTGATCGTACATATGTCATACCTCAACAAGAAGGTGATATTATAAAGTTTGTTACACCATCTGCACTTCAAGAGCAATCGTGGAGATTAGTTGACTTGTCACAAGGTGTTCATGAAGTAACTTCATTAGAAGAATTGATCTTCAATAACATACAAGCTGATGCTCAATATATGATCATCTCTCAAGATGCTCTTATATCATCAGGAGCTGTAGAACAATATGCTAATTATAGGTCATCAGAAAAAGGAGGAAATTATAAAACGGCAATTGTAGATATCAACGATCTAGCAGAACGATATGCATATGGTATCGAAGGTCATCCGATTGCCATCAAATCTTTTATGCGGCAACTACGCGACGCAGATAAATTGCCTGATTACACTTTTCTAATTGGAAAAGGTAGAGAGTACACAGAGATAAAAGAAGAACAAGAGACACAAGCCTTAGTGCCAACATTTGGTATACCTGGATCTGACAATTTATTTCTTGCATTTGATGGAAAGAGACATCCGCAGAAATCTATCGGCAGACTAGCGGCTCAACAACCAGCTGATGTTCTTAATTATTTAGAAAAAATAATAACGCATGAAACCCGAGAGGGAGAGCAACAGACGATTGAAGAGCAAGCATGGAAAAAGAGTGTGATACATCTTAGTGGTGGCTCAGCTAATAATCAAGCTACTCTTTTTAGATTTCTAAACGACATGGGTGGTGTCATCAGCAATAATACTTTTGGTGCCAACGTAACCACTTTTAGAAAGACGTCTGCTGATCCATTGCAAAGATCAACAACAGACCAGATAGTAACTGAAGTAGACAAGGGAGCTGCTATGTTAACTTTCTTCGGTCATTCTGCTGTAGGCACATTTGACTTTAGTCTTGAAGATCCCTCCAAGTATAATAATCAAGGACGCAATCCGATCATACTTTCATTGGGTTGTCATTCTGGAAATATTCATACAGCCGCAGGAGGTATCAGTGAAGATTTTATTTTAGAAAAAGAAAAAGGTGCTATTGCATTTATAGCTTCATCTGGTACGGCATATCCTGAACCACAATACTTTACGGGTATCAATCTATACGATCTCATGGGAGATGAGATGTATGGTCAACCCATCGGAGACATATTGCAACGATCATTAGAAGCGCGCACTGACAATCCAACTATATCTGTACAGACACTTATAGAGCAATTAACATTACACGGTGATCCTGCTTATAGGTATGGTTCATTTGATGGACCTGATTATAGCATCGATCAAGAATCAGTGAGTATAGAACCGGGTATACTAAATGCCACAACACCTAAGTTCACCCTCAACTTCGAAGTAATTAATCTTGGTGCAACAAGAGACGAGTTACTAGATGTTGAGATCATACATCTACTTCCTGATGGTACACCAATAGATACACAGATGGTGACTTTGCCTGCTCCGGCATTCAGATCAGAAGTGATGATAGATCTTGATAATCCAGGTAATCAATGGGTAGGCAGTAATCGACTATTGATCAATGTAGATCCACACGGAAGAATAGAAGAATCCCCAAATGAAAATGCCGAATCGAATAATGAGCTCATCGCAAAAGATGGAGAAAAAGGTGTGGGGTTTTTTGTTTTTGACAATAGTGCAAAACCGATACTCCCTCAAGACTACGGCATCTATGGCGCCAATGAGATAATACTAAATGCTGCTGTTAATAATGGACTCAATCCGGGCGGTCAGTTTATATTGCAAATAGATACAACTGAGACATATGATAGTCCATTGATGAAAGAGACAATTATAAATAATCAGACCAGTATCATCCAATGGAATCCCAACATCCAAACACTTGAAAATACAGTATACTATTGGCGCATCGCTCCAATAACAGATGATGACAGATTAAAATCTAACAACTGGCAAGCATCGTCTTTTGTTTATATCTCTGATCACTCGTCAGGATGGAATCAAAGTCACTTCTATCAATGGCAGAAAGATGAATACTATAAAATAAAACTAGATGAAGAAGCTCGTACATTAGATTATGCTAATCGTGAATGGGATATTAGAATTAAAAATGAAATCCGTGATGAAGGAGACTTTTGGGTATATGTAAATAGTACGCCATGGGCTTCGCTTAATCCTCGAAGTTTTAATTCGTTGGTTTCAATATTTGCATGGGATCCACAAGATGTAATATTTGCGAATAGCGGAAGTGATTATGGAAGTATACCTTTTACTTCAGATGGATTCTTATATGACATGACAAAGCCAGATGATATCCACAACATCGTAACCTTATTAGATAATATACCAGAAGGTGCTAGAGTGTTTTTTCATACGATGCTAGACAATGATACAACATCACTCAACACTCATCTGTGGGATGATGCTACCACATCAGGTCCATCCATTATGGATAAACTTGAAGAACATGGCGCAAGTCGAGTGCGCGAACTTTTAGAAAAAGGAACCGTACCATATACATTTATATATGACAATGGTGTTGGTCCAATCGTAGAAGATATAGCTAACAATATATACGAGACTGTAGATCTTACTTCCAAGACGCAGACCATATGGTCTGAAGGTACAGTTACTTCTGTACCCATAGAAGGTAGAGGCAGGTTTCTAAGATTACAATGGTCTGAAGAAAAAGAATCCAATGATAAGACAAGGCTACTCGTACTTGGTATCAAGGGTGGAGGGCAACGTGATACTCTTAAGGTCATACAAGATGATTACGATGTCAACCTCACTAGTATCAACCCGTCAGTCTATCCACAATTAGAATTAATATATGAGACTGCAGACGATGCAGATAAGACAGCACCTCAACTTAACTACTGGCGAGTTATTACTAACGAGTTACCAGATGCTGCATTTTATGCAGAAACATCAACTTTCAAAATTGTAGATACACTCAACGCAGGTGAAGCGCTACATCTTAATTATGATCTTGTCAACTTGACTAATGTTGATATGAATCCAGTGCTGATCAGATATACATTGATCGACGCTAACTTCAAAGAAAAAATAGTCATTAAAAGAGCAGAAGCGCTACCGGGTCAAGACACTGTTAACATTTTACAAACACTCAATACAGATTTGCTAGCAGGTCATTATCAGATAGTGATTGAGATTAACCCTAACGAAGATCAACCAGAGATGACGGCTTGCAATAATCTTGGTTTCGCCAACTTTTTTGTTAGACCAGATAAACGAAATCCATTTTTGGATGTCACCTTTGATGGCAGACATATTACTAATAGAGAAGTTGTCTCACCATCTCCAGAGATCGTCATCACACTAAGAGACGAAGACTCTTTTGTGCTATTGAATAATCCTAATGACTTCGATATCACTCTTTACTATCCACAGTTGTTAGAATGGACAGTTGATGCTACAAGTGAAAATGTCACATGGATACCATCTTCAAGTTTAGATAAAAATATCGCTGCCTTCATATTGAATCCTGAACTTAACCAAGAAGGCATCTATACACTTGAAGTCCAAGCCAAGGATATCGCTGGTAACCAAGCGGGTGATAAAAAATATATAATCTCTTTTGAAGTAGATCCTACTGGAGATATCATACCACTGGTCATTAGTCCAAATCCAATGGACAATATAGCCGAGTTCAAACTCTATGTAGAAAATGACCGAACTCCTGAAGAATTCAGTCTTAACATCTACTCTATTGATGGCAAGCTTGTGAAAAGTGTCGGTAGAAAAGAATTTGGTGGATTAAAAAGAGGCTTCAACACATACTTATGGGACGGTAGAAGTAATGGCAACACAGTGGTTCCTTCTGGTCTTTACTTCTATCATATTTACAATAGTGATATCGCTCGAAAAGCACAGCCAAGAGGCAGTATTTTTAAGTTATAGCAGGTATAGACTAACATTGATAAATAAGAAAAGAGCTTCGCCTTGCTGATCCAGAAGCGGTCCATATGCTAACCATTACGACCTTGACCATCTGTACTATCTATGGATATCTTCTCTATAAAAAAGTAACCAGCCACTAACAAATAAGTCTAAAGCCCAAGGACTAGTGTTATCAAGGGCAAAAAATATATGTATTTTATTAATAAACTGAGTGGAAGCTGGTGTTGAGAGATTATATTTGCCGCTCGATTTTTCCAACAAATCCGTTGGAATTATTACAATACCACTAGTAGTTAATCTCATAGAAATAATAAAGGCGTAAATGATTACAATTACATTCCCCGATGGTGCTACACGCCAATATGAATCTGGAGTGACAGCTATGGAAGTAGCTTCTTCCATAAGCGAGGGATTAGCACGTAACGTTCTGGCAGCGTCAGTGAATGGCACTGTTGTAGATCTTACCAGGCCAATCAATGATGACGCAGAAGTACAATTATATAGCTGGAGAGATAAAGAAGGTAAAGAAACATTCTGGCATTCTTCTGCGCACTTGATGGCAGAAGCAATTGAAGCACTCTATCCAGGAACTAAGTTTGGTATCGGACCAGCTATCGACAATGGCTTCTACTACGACATAGATACTGGAGATAAAGTGCTTTCATCAGACGACTTCAAAAAAATAGAAGATAAATTCAAAGAACTTGCCAGTCAAAAAAATGATTACGTAAGAAGTGAAGTGACTAAGGCTGATGCGATCACCTACTTCACTGAGAAAGATGATGAATACAAATTAGAATTAATCGATGGATTAGAAGATGGTAGCATCTCATTCTATCAGCAGGGAGGATTCACAGATCTATGTCGTGGACCGCATATCCCCAATACTGGAAAAATAAAAGCTGTAAAGTTATTAGCTATAGCAGGAGCTTACTGGCGAGGAGATGAGACACGTAAGCAGATGACTCGGATCTATGCAATTACATTTCCAAAGCAAAAAGAGTTGACACAGCATCTTGAGATGCTGGAAGAAGCAAAGAAAAGAGATCATAGGAAGTTAGGTGCCGAATTAGAGTTGTTTATGTTTTCTGAGAAAGTCGGAATGGGATTGCCTATATGGTTGCCTAAAGGAACAGCTCTGAGAAGTCGCTTAGAAGATTTTCTAAAAAAGGAACAATTAAAACGTGGTTACCAACCAGTGATCACTCCTCATATCGGAAAGAAAGAGTTGTATATGACTTCTGGTCATTATGAAAAATATGGTGAGGATTCATTTCAACCTATAAATACACCTCGTGAGGGAGAGGAGTTTTTGTTAAAACCCATGAACTGTCCTCATCACTGTGAGGTATATGGTAACAAACCACATTCTTATAAAGAACTGCCGATTAGAATTGCAGAATTTGGTACGGTCTATAGATATGAACAAAGTGGAGAGTTACATGGATTGACAAGAGTACGTTGCTTCACACAAGATGATGCACATATCTTCTGTATGCCAGATCAACTCAAGGATGAGTTTCTAGATGTATTGGATCTTACAACTCTTGTTTTGAAAAAATTTGGCTTTGACAATGTCACTGCACAAATCTCTCTTAGAGATCCAGAAAACAAAGAAAAGTATATCGGAAGTGATGAGAGTTGGGTGAAAGCAGAACGTGCAATAATAGAAGCAACTAAAGAAGTAGGATTAGAAACCATAACAGAATTAGGCGAAGCTGCCTTCTACGGACCTAAGTTGGATTTTATGGTTAAAGATGCCTTGGGAAGATCTTGGCAATTAGGAACTATACAAGTAGATTATATACTTCCTGAGAGATTTGAATTAGAATATATCGGATCTGATAACGCTGCTCATAGACCTGTTATGATTCACAGGGCTCCATTTG
>CAZRXJ010000063.1:0-8059 GCA_964604025.1 uncultured Saprospiraceae bacterium
GCCATTCTAACTCAATTACAATCTAAGAGACTTGTAACAGCTCGAGATATTGCGGAGCTACACAACGTGAGTATTAGAACCGTATATCGAGATATTAAAACACTCGAAAAGTCAGGGATTCCGATTGTAACAGAAGAAGGAAGAGGCTATTCTATCTTGGAAGGATATAAGTTGCCACCGATCATGTTTACAGAAGCAGAAGCCAATGCATTGATTACGGCTGAACAAATTATTGTAAGAAACAAAGATAAGTCACTTGTCGATCAGTATAAGAATGCCATAGAAAAAATTAAATCGGTATTAAAATATACACAACGGGATAAGACTGAATTGTTAAGTGAGCGCTTGCAGATAAGAACTAATTTTAAGTCTGAAATAACAAGTGACTTTCTTATTCAGA
The DNA here is from genome assembly GCA_964604025.1 of uncultured Saprospiraceae bacterium. Lineage (GTDB taxonomy): Bacteria > Bacteroidota > Bacteroidia > Chitinophagales > Saprospiraceae > JAJRXG01. The sequence continues at coordinate 401 of CAZRXJ010000063.1, forward strand.
TTCAATCTGCTATAACCAGTTTTCTAATTGTCAAGCTGGATTACTTGTCTCTTGACAACAAGTCTAGCCATAGAGAGATTGAGCCATTTGCGTTGATACATACACAAGGCAACTGGGTGCTCATAGCATATTGTAGATTAAGAGAAGATTTCAGAGCATTTAGGTTAGATTGTATGCAGCACATAACTGTCTTGTCACATCACTTTGAAGCTCATGAATTAACGCTCCAACAATATTTTGAATTAAAAAGAAGAGAATGGGAGGATACCCCTGACATACCTTTGACATAAGTCGACTCTAACTTTGCAACTCATCAAAAAAATGATAGTTATGCAACAAGTAAAGATTGAGCCATTTATGTTAATTGGTATCGCAGTAAGAACCGCCAATGCAAATGGAAAAGCAGCACATGACATCGGTCAATTATGGAATCGTTTTAGGTCAGAAGCTATAATCGAAAAGATCCCCAATAAAGCTGATGGTGATGTTCTTTCTGTTTACACTAATTTTAAAGGGGATCATACCGAACCATACGATACTATATTAGGATGCAGAGTTACTTCTTTGCATTTGATACCCACAGGTATGGTGGGGCAATCATTCGATGGTGGCTTATATGGCAAGTATTTGTCACAAGGAGATCTAACTAAAGGTGCCGTAATTAATACTTGGTCAGAGATATGGCAGACAGATTTGGATAGAGCTTTCTCTGCTGACTTTGAAGTCTATGGAGAAAAAGCGATTAACCCAATCGATGCTAAAGTAGATGTATACGTTGCCCTTAATGAGTAAGGCTAAGAAGTAAAATTCAATTTTATAATGATCACAAGATCATCTGATATCTGTTATCCAATATTTTTCTACCTGAGTATTACAACTCGTTGCAATGTTGAAGAATGCTCCGCAGTAACATATCGGATCAGATAGATGCCTTCTGTAAGAGAAGCAACAGGTACTTCCTGAAGATTCTGTCCAATTGATATCGCTTGGTTTAAGATTTTTTGCCCGTTGGTATTGTACATTTCAATTTGACCAGATGCTATCAAGTCATTGTCAAGTTGGATGTACAATATTTCAGATGCAGGATTAGGAAAAGGCGTTATAGATACGATATCTAGTTTATTACTACTTCTGCTGGAGCTAACGATACCGTCGACGACACCTGAATCATCACATGATTTTAATACTACATCATCAATGAACACTCGATCTCTGTTATCAGATGCGTCACATCTTATTCTAATTACGGTATTGGCGGATACATTTTCAATTTCAACAGACTCTTGATATCTGATAAAATTTTGAAAGTCTACGCCTTGCTCATATCTTTTTATGATTATAAAATCATCTCCACCGTCTCGGGACAATTCTACGAAGAAGTCTTCACCGTCTTCTAAATCATCGGGAAAGTATGAGAATTGTAGTGTGATGGATCTGTAATCACTCAAGTCAAGCACATCCGTGAACATCGATGAGGATTGACCTGAGTTGTCTCTAAGTCGCACACTGTACACACCACTATTAGCCTCTGCTGCGGTTCTTGTACAATCTCCACCTCCGTCATTCCATATATCTAGATCTTCTTCAAAATCACTACTTGCTATTGTCTCACAAGGATCGCAACTGTCTGCATCTTCATTAGGATTGCAACCATCATTGTCGTCTGGATCTTCTCCTATACATAGACCATCTCCATCGGCATCCGTATATACTCCTGCACATTGACAATCTGGTCTTATGATATCACCAGAGGTACAAGGATCTTGATCATCACATGGGCCTCCTCTTAGTGCATCATCAATCGCAGGACAGACATCTTTGGCATCACAGATACCATCATTGTCTCCATCTTCAAAACGACCAGAGCAATTACAATCTGTGTCATACACATCTCCTACAGTACAATCATCACCATCGTCGCACGTAGATCCTGCTCTACAAGTAATGGGACAAGTGGCAAGAATGATATCATCTAAGAATACTTGATCATTGTTACTCGAAGCATCACATCGGATTCTAAATATGGTCCGCGACGACAATAGAAAACCAGGTATCGTCAACGAGACATTATATCTGATGTCATTACGGAAGTGGACTTCGCTTTTCCATCCTACTAATTGATTATAAGATCTACCGCCATCTGAAGAAATCTCAAGAAAGAAATCTTCTCCAGATTCTAAACTTACAGCCTTAAATACGAATCCTATCGAGACTTCGCTGAACATGGATAGATCAAGGATATTGGTAAATGTTGACGATTGAACACCAGAGTTATCTCGTATGACTACGCTGAATCTTCCACTATTAGGATTCATTCTCGACAGGCCACAGTCACTTCCACCGTCATTCCAATTACCAAAGCCACCTTCAAAGTCGTCTTCGATTATCATAGCACATGTATTGCACCCGGCACCTGAACCATCAGGGACACATGCGTCAGTGTCGTCTGGATCTTGTCCGATACATATACCATCACCATCTCTATCAACAAAGCGTCCGACACATGCACAGTCTTCAGTATATCTGTCATTGATCGTACATGGATCTCCATCGTTACACCCAGTTCCAATAAGTTGATCATCTAGATTAGGGCAGATATCGTCAGTATCACATATACCATCAAAATCTGCATCTTGAAACACTCCTACGCAATCACAATTAGCATTGAAGGCATCACTTGCCGTACAAGGATTGCCATCATCACAAGAAGCACCAGGTGTACAGTTGACTTGTTGTATGTAATCGTAAGAGTAGGAGATGTTAATCTCGTGGTTGACAGTCGGTACGACATAGCTTTTTGCCTGCGCAGTCGTGAAGACTTGCATACAAATTAATATATGTAATACAGTTCGTACCATCATCGCGGCTAATGCATACCCTTCATTGGTCAATTCAGATGCAATCAAAAATAAAAAAGAACAAGTCAGGAAGCAAGCCCTTAGTGTTAAGGTTGTCATCTTTCATACTAACAATGAGCGTTTTATAGGCGTATACCCCTATGATGTCGGACTTTTCTTAGGCTTTTATGAAAGCATTGATGATTTTCCAGACATTATCTCTCACTATTTTTTGCCCTATACTGTTCGGATGTTTGCCATCAGCAAGATTAAGATCGGGTATACCTGCTACACCTTCCAGCAAAAAAGGTATCAATGCAGCATTGTATTCCTTGGCGATTTCGGAGAAGATACTTCTAAACTTTGATGTGTAATCACTACCCATATTAGGAGGTGCTTCCATACCAGCTATCACCAGTTTCGCTTCAGGGCTTTTGCTTTTTACAACATCAAGAATAGCACGTAGGTTTTTCTCAGTCTCATTGAGATCTAGGCCTCTGAGCATATCATTAGCTCCTAGCTCTAAGACAAACACATCTACAGGTTTATTGAGTACCCAATCGATGCGACCTTTTCCACCAGCTGATGTCTCTCCGCTGAGACCTCCATTTATCACTTCGTATGGCCGTCCAAGTGAATCAATACGATCTTGTATAAGCGCCGGAAAGGACTCATCTTCATCGAGTCCATATCCCGCTGTTAAGCTGTCACCAAAGAATAATATCGTTTTCTTTTTTGATTCTATTTTCGATGACATTTCGGTTGACTCTGCTATAACAGGCTGGTTAGATGTTATTACTTCAGATGTAGTAGCTTCTTTACAGGAGAACATCGATATGATAGATAATATGAGGATCAAAGACACTTGCTTCATGAGGATATGTTTCAGATTAATAATAACGCATCAGTGAGCTTCAAGTTGTCATTTTCATAGTATTTGTCTCTTTGCTTTTCGCAAATGATTACTATGCAAAATGACTTTTTTAGTTCCTACATGTCGTTGATAGTTGATTATAGATAGAATGACAGATTATATAGACTGAACATCAGATTCTTTAGAACACTCTTGGTAGTATAATGTTAGATTTGCACACATTTGATACATATGGTATCAGTACAAAACTTTTAGCGAGTAGTTCATGCAGGAAATATTGATGGCGCGTAACGTGTCCAAGACTTTTAAGAGCGGAAGTAGAGAGCTCAATGTCTTATCAGAAATAGACTTTAATATTAAAGAGGGAGAGATTGTAGCCATCGTAGGCCCATCAGGAAGTGGCAAGACTACCTTACTGGGCCTTTGTGCTGGTTTGGATAATCCAACAAACGGTGATATCCACATATACAAGGAAAAGATCAGTCATCTAGATGAAAATCAAAAAGCAGCTGTCCGTAATGATTATGTAGGATTTATATTTCAAAATTTTCAGCTCATCCCTACACTTACGGCATACGAGAATGTCATGGTCCCACTGGAGCTGCAAGGTAAGTCTAAAGAAGCAAAGATACGTGCTAAGGAGTTGTTAGAACGCGTCGGTCTTGGCGATAGGATCACGCACTATCCAAGCCAACTATCAGGTGGGGAACAACAAAGAGTCTCATTGGCAAGAGCTTTTTCTAATACTCCTAAGTTGTTATTTGCTGATGAGCCAACTGGCAATCTTGATGGTGAGACAGGTGGCACAGTAGAACAATTACTTTTTGATCTTAATAAAGAACAAGGGACAACGCTAGTTATCGTGACGCACGATATGGAGCTCGCACAGAAAGCTGGCAGAATTATAAAGTTGAAATCTGGTAAAATAGTATCAGATCAAATCAACAATGCTTGATATGGGGTCATTTGGATTTATAATTAAGACGGCATATAGAGATAGTCGGAAGGACATCGGTAAGTTGATGATGTTCATGGCTTCGATTGTCTTAGGTATAGCTGCACTTGTAGCTATTAACTCTTTTAATTATAATCTTGTTCAGGATGTCGACAAGCAAGCAGCAACCTTGCTAGGTGCTGATATTGTAATTTCTGATAACAAACCAATACCCAATGAACTTAGAATAATCGCTGACTCCCTACCAGGCGAGAAAGCATCTCAGACTCAATTGTTCTCGATGGCATACTTGCCTAACTCTGACGAGACACAATTCATAAGTGTTAAGGCCTTGGAGGGAGCATTTCCATTTTATGGTAAATTAAAGGCAGATCCACAATCTGCAAGTGAAACATTTAGAAACTCTCAGACTGCTCTTGTTGATGAAGGCATGATGATACAGTACAATCTGGAAGTTGGAGATCCCATCAAGATTGGAGTAGCAACCTTTACCATTGCCGGCAAATTACAAAGTGCATTTGGAAGTGCTGGATTAGGAGGTGCATTTGCGCCAAGCGTATATATATCCAACAATTATCTCGATAAGACTGATCTTATAAAACCAGGAAGTGTTATCGACTATGAGTTTTATTATAAGCTGACAGGAGATTTTGATCCTGACGAATGGAAAAAAACAAAACGCAAACAATTTAGAGATGAAAGCGTAAGAATAGAAACTATCGAAGACCGCAAAGAAAATCTTAATGAGGCTTTTGCAGGTTTGAATAACTTTCTAAATCTTATTGCACTAGTATCTCTATTGTTAGGATGCATCGGAGTGGCCAGTAGTGTCATGATCTATATTAAGAATAAGGTGTCGTCTATAGCTGTATTTAGATGTCTTGGTATGAAGGGCAATCAGGCCTTCGCCATATACTTTTTTCAAATTATAATATTGGGATTCGTAGGTGTAGTCGTAGGAGCGATATTGGGTAGTCTCATTCAGATGTATCTACCTATCTTGTTCAGAGACTTCTTGCCATATGAAGTCGAGATGGCATTGTCTCCCAAGGCGATGATTGAAGGATCACTTGTAGGGCTGGTGATTACAACGCTTTTTGCCCTTGGTCCTCTCTTGGGTGTGAGAGACATAAGTCCATTGCAGACACTTAGGATATCAGAAGATGGTAATATCAATAGATGGACCTACCTTAAGATATTAGTTTATGTGGCCATTATAGCCAGTATATTTTTGTTCTTGTGGAGACTAACCGCGAGTTGGAAAGATGGAGGTGTTATGACGATTGGATTAATCATCGCTTTTCTAATTCTTATAGCTGTCTCCAAATTAATAGTTTGGTCTGTTAGAAAGTTCTTTCCTCGTGGTTGGAGTTACGTATTTAGACAAGGACTTTCTAATTTATATCGGCCTAACAATCAGACGCAGACATTGATTCTATCTATTGGTTTGGGTACAGCAGTATTGACGATGCTATTTATAATTCAAGGTTTGCTTTTGCAAAATGTCTCTTCAATGGAAGCAGGTAATCAGCCTAATACCATTCTATACGGTATCGAGAAAGAACAAAAAGATTCTCTAGCTCAGATTACAAAAGCTTACGATATGCCTGTGATACAACAAGTGCCGATCGTAACTATGAATCTTGCAGGATGGAAGGGTAGGACGAAGAAAGATTGGTTATCGGATACTTCGAGGACAGCAAGCAGATGGGCAATCAATAGAGAAGCAAGAGTCTCTTTTAGAGATACACTAACAGCAGATGAAACATTGATAGAAGGGACATACACAGGAAGTGTAGCACCTGGAGATAGTATCTTGATATCACTTGCAGACAATTGGTCCAGAGCGATGGATGTAGAGATTGGTGATGAGCTCGTGTGGAATGTTCAAGGTGCGATGCTGACTACCTATGTTGGAAGTATCAGAGAGATTGAGTTTAACTCTATGAATACAAGATTTTTTGTTCTCTTTCCCAATGGCGTCTTAGAGCAAGCACCACAATTTCAAGTGCTAGTGACCAAGTCTCCAGATACCGAGACCACTGCCCGGTATAGAAGAGATGTTGTCAAGGCATTTCCCAATGTATCTGTGATAGACCTTGGTAGCATCTTAAGTGCACTCAATGACATTCTTACTAAGGTCAGTTATGTCATCAAGTTTATGGCTGGATTTAGTATTCTGACAGGATTGATTGTGTTAATTGCGTCCTTGCTCTTGAGTAAGTATCAGAGAGTAAAAGAGAGCGTTTTGTTGAGGACTATAGGAGCCAGTAGGAAACAAATATTTATGATCAATGCAACAGAATATACAGTATTGGGATCATTGTCTGCAGCAACTGGGATTGTAATCTCATTAGTAGCAAGTTACTTCTTTGCTACTCGAACTTTGGAATTAGAATTTAGTTTTCAATGGTTACCAATCCTTGGTGTTTTCCTCTTTGTAGTGGCACTAACAGTTATCATCGGCTTACTCAATAGCCGTGATGTCATTAACAAATCACCATTAGAAGTATTGAGAAGAGAAGTGGGGTAGCAAAGAAGTCCAGTTCGGTCCCAGAGGGCTTAGAAACAGTAAAACAAGTTTTGGAACTTTTACTTGATGAAAGACCTCCCTTTAGTTGTAGGATAGGCAATTTAAGAATTGAAAACTGTATAATTATAGTAAAAAAGATTACGTGCAAATCTCTAAAAGGAAAAGGTGTCATTTCTGGTTTTAGGCTGGTATAAGCTTATTTTGAAAATGGTCAAAACAAACCTATTGACCACAATTCTAATAAAGAATGACTATAATAATGAAGAGAAAATAATCTTGATCGAGCTATATCATAAAGCTGATCATGAAAAGGAGAATGGAGATAGAATATTGAAGTATTTTAAATAATTAGAGTGCCGAATAGTCTCATATCTCAATTCTTCCTCTTCCTTATTATTTATAAATTACAAAAGAAGAATTAATATATCCTCGCTGTCCTTATCATGACCTCTTTTCCTAT
>CAZRXJ010000064.1:0-8032 GCA_964604025.1 uncultured Saprospiraceae bacterium
ATAACTTAAAGATGATCTTGGATTTTGAAGAAGAAAGAAGTTCTCCAAGTCTTGCTAATACAGTTGTCCAGTACAAAGAAAAACTAGCCGCAGACATGCTTGTGATCTATGATGGTCCAAGACATATCAGTAACAAACCAACCTTATCTTTTGGGGCACGTGGCATTGCAACATTAACACTGACGACTTATGGTCCAGTGTTCGCACAACACAGTGGACACTATGGTAACTATGCACCTAACCCTGCTCTTAAGCTGAGTAAGTTATTGGCATCGATGAAAGATGATGAGGGTAGGGTGACGATACCAGGTTATTATGATGGTATAGTCATCGATGATGCGACTCAAGCGATACTAGACGCTGTTCCTGATGACGAGCGAGTGATACAGGCCAAGTTAGGTATAGCAACAACTGACAAAGTATCTGATTCATATCAAAAGGCACTTCAATATCCATCGCTCAACATACGTGGGTTGTCTTCGGGATGGGTAGGTCAAGAGGCAAGAACTATAGTACCTGCCACTGCTACGGCAGAGATAGATATCCGATTAGTGAAAGAGAGTGACCCTTATCGTTTGATAGAACTCATCACCAGACATATCGAAGAACAAGGATATCACATTACAGATGACAAACCCACTCAGCGAGAGCGCTTGACACACCCGCATATATGTCGATTGGAGTCAAGTGTATCTTATAATGCTTTCAGGACAGACTTTGATTCTGAGATTGGTCATTGGCTAACGCGTGCTTTAGAAAGAGCATTTAGCGAGACACCGATCCGACATCGGACCTCTGGTGGATCTATACCGATCTCGCCATTTGTAGAAACTTTGGGAGTACCTGCAGTATCAGTTCCGATGGCTAATCGAGATAACAATCAGCACAGCCCTAATGAGAATATAAGATTGGGTAATTACATCGATGGCGTTAAGACTATGTACTATATCATGACCACTCCTGTCAAAGAATGATTGATAACTGGTCACTAATTATAATTTTGAAATTATAAAGTAGAGTCTTCTAAATTAGAAAGCTAAGAGTCTTTCTAAAAAGATACTGATACTATCTGGATAACTGACAAATAGAAAAATTACGCCATAGACTCCTCCAAATAAATGAGCGAGATGGTCAATATTGTCTTTCCTGTTGGTACTTGCCCAAGTGCTATAAACAACATACAACACAGCAAATACAATAGCTGGGACAGGAGGAAATGCAAACATTTGCCACGGATCTAACATGGCATAGATGAATAGAATCGCACTTGTAACACCAGACGCCCCAACACTTGTAAATCTTGGGTTGTCTTTATGCATTACATAAGTGCCAACATTTGCAAAAATGACTGCAGTTATGTAAAATATCAAAAAGACAATATTAGACATCGTAGCACCGAACATCTGACTAAAGACAGTCTCGATAATCTGTCCAAATTGAAATAACACAAACATATTGATAGCCAGATGTGGAAAGCTACCATGTACGAAGCCAGCACTCAGTAAGCGATAGTATTCGCCATTGCGACTTTCAGCGTGTGGGTTATGACAAAGCTGATTAAGTAGTTGTGGCTTATTCAAAGCCATGTATGATATGATGCACGTAACAACGACAAGCCCGATTGTGATCATTTATCTTATTTGGTATGTTATGAACATATATTCTGCACAAAGATATGATTGATATTGCTAATGAAGTAGTTTAAGAATTGGGCTGATAGGTGAGAATAACTCCTTGGTAGTCAGGGCGAGGCTCTTTTTCTTTTCATAGCCGAAGCTATGGAAATAAAAAAAAGCTGAAGTATCTGACTGTCAATGAGTTGTTCATAGTCATCTTGTTTAGTTTTCAAATCACTTCAATATAAAAAAAGGCTCTACCTCTTAAGAGGCAAAGCCTTTCACTATTAATAATTCGTTGGTATGATTAACCTTTGTTGATCTTTTTTAAATGATTCAGGCCATCGATATCCAGCTTCTCTGTCAGCTTAGCAAGATCTTGCAAGTTGATCTTACCATCCATATGAATGAATACATTCTGATCATCCTCTCTCACGATAAGTAAGAGACCATCGACAACACCATCTTGAGCCGTTGGGTTGGTGAAAAGATCTACTCTCTCTCCTCCATCTTTAACGGATATAAGATTTTCCATCGAAGTAGAACTGGCAAGTCCTTTGATCTCTTTATATTCTTCGTAGGTACCGCTATCTTCATTGATATATACCTTCACTTTGTTGATATCATTGATCAAGTCTTTGATAGCATGTTCGTCATCTCCAAGATCCACATCAAATGAAGCGACCATTTTGAACATTTCTTTATTGATGGTGATCACACCATAATCGTCACTGTCTTCAAGTCCTTCAAGAAAGCTTTCTACACTTTGTGCCTGTATGGAGAAGGCTAAAAAAGATGCAGCTAAAATTATAATAAACTTTTTCATAACTATTAATTGTCTAGGTGATTATAAATTTTTAAAAATGAATGTTTTATCAAGATGTGCAATGTTTTCTCTTATGACGTCTTTGCTTTTTCCAACTTTACCATTGAGTAAAGCAAAGGCTTCTTTTGTAATCTGCAATGCCAATTGTGGATCTTCGACTACTACTTTGTTGTTAGTTTTTGATGCTTGATTGATACCCCACCAAGATCCCATGAGCACTAGACCTACAGCGGCTATAGACAAGAGTCTATTCGTCCATTTGCTCTTGCGAGCTTGCGGCATCTCTATTGTCTTAGTATACCTTACAGCTTGCTCACTCTTCATGAATGAGAAGATTGCGGACTCTGGGGAGGTTACCTTATCATAGGTAGCATAATGTTCTCTAAGTACATGCTCTTCTTGAAGCGTAGTTTCGCCAGCCCAATATTTCTCGGTGAGCTTATTTATGTTATTTACATCATTCATGCGTATATACTTGTCAGTTTGTGTCTTAATGTTATTCGTGCTCTATGTAGATAAACTTTGACTTTGTCACTAGTGAATCCAGTTATATCTGCTATCTCTTGATATGTATACCCCTCTACGTCTCTCAGGTGAATCACTTGTTGTTGTGACTCTGGCAGATCGTTTATAGCATTTTTGATTATTTGCATAGTATCATCGCTTTGTAGTGCTCGATAAGGAGTCATCTGATGATCAGATATATTTCTATGATCGTCCACATCATCCAAGATGACTTTCTTCTTTCTTAGTTTGTCGAGAGATAAGTTGCGTGTGACTGTCATGCACCATGCTTCTTTGTTCTCGATCTTTTTCAAGTCGTCTTTTTTCTGCCATACCTTTATCAGAACTTCCTGTACGACATCTTCAGCCGCCATTTTGTTACCGACGATGCGTAGCGCATATCGATATAATTTGTCCTTTATGGGTAATACAGCTTCCAGCACTCTTTTAACGTATTATATATTGCAGACGCAGATATGCGTTACTTTGTTACACAATTACTCAAATATCCAACGTCATCTTTAGCTTTAAGGTACTTGATCGGCTTTTTTTCAAGGGTTTTATAGGACCCTGCTTACTTGCATTCTTCATGGTGGAGTTTGTTTTGATCATGCAAAAGCTATGGAAAGAGATAGATAAACTACTGGGTAAAGGTTATGCAACTATAGATTTTATCGAGCTGACATCTTATTTCTCAGTGGCTATTATACCGATGGCGCTTCCACTGATGGTATTGTTGAGTAGTGTTATGGTCTATGGCGATATGGCTGAGAAGTATGAGTTATCGAGTGCTAAGTCTGCCGGTATCTCTTTTTTTAGACTCTTGAAGCCAGGACTTGTTGTGGCCATAGGTGTATTCTTCTTTTCTCTACTTGCGTCAAATGTTTTAAAACCTAATGCCAATCGTGGATTTCTGACCAAACTCAGAAGCATGAGAACCAATAGTCTAACATTTGCATTCGATGAGATGATCTTTAATAGGGAATTCAAAGATTTTTCGATACGGATAGGGAAGAAGTATGATGATGGAAGAAGTGTCGATGACGTATTGATATATGACCATACTGATGCAGATCATAGTGTTGTGCATATGACCCGGGCAAAGCATGGAGAAATGTATACTTCTCGTGACAACAAGTTTCTGATTATGGACTTGGCTGACGGATATCAAATCAAAGAAGTCAGAGCCGAATCAGCGGATCGTACCCGTAAAGGGCACAACGGATATGCTAGACCTATGATGCGGATATACTTTTCTTCACTGCGTAAAGTTTTTAATCTGTCCGAGATGTTAGACAACAACATCGTTAACATCTCTCATGAAGAATATAAGATGATGAGTACATCAGAGTTGCTGACAGTTATAGACTCACTTGATAGATCTACAACGGAGCATTTCGCTGACAATATACATGAATACAATACGACACAAGAGCCTAAGAAACCAGATGCACCTTTGTCGAAATCAGAGATCATACAATTGTCTGATAAAGAGTCAAAGACCATAACTAGTCAGATCAAGCAAGCTAATAAAAAAAGAGTGCCCAAGAAAGTACTACCCAAAAAGCGAAAGATTATAAGAGATCATTATTCTACTCCTGATAGTGTAGTCTCTATCCAAACAAATTGGGAAAAAAATGAGGTGAAAAATCTTATTGATATCATCGCAGTTAAAGATCGTATAGCACTATTAGAAAAATCCAAAAAAAGTGCAGTGTCCTTGGCTCAGAAGAATAACAATAGTAAAAACGAAGTCATTATTATAGATCGCTCAAAGTCACGATTTGTGTTTAGCCTTCATCAGATATATTCTTATGCTCTTGTATGTGTCATCTTCCTATTTATAGGGGCACCAGCAGGAACGATTATAAAGAAAGGTGGCTTTGGATATCCTTTGTTGATAGCTATTGGATTCTATATCACTTTTGTTATGTCTGACATCATCGGTAAAAAATTGATGCAGAGTAACGCCGTATCACCTGTTTTCGGAGCTTGGCTGCCTTGTATGTTGTTACTTCCTTTTGCCATATATCTATCTTGGCGTGCACTCAATGATAGCAAACCTTTGATCAAACCATTCTTTCAAAAGTTGTTCCAACGGGGCTGATTTTCTAAATTAGAATGGATAGTTAATTGCAAAGTTAACATTGCCCAATAGATTATTTTTACTCCAGATAATGTGAGAGTTGGTCTCAGGATCCAAGAATGGACTGCGCAGTTTATATCCAAAATCAAATCGTAACAAGAAGTAATCAAAATCCGCACGAAGACCCCATCCTACACTTACAGCAAGCTCATCGAGAAAACTTCCTGTCAACTGAGATCCTTTACGATCTTCGTCATTTCTCAATGTCCATACATTGCCAGCATCAGCAAAGAGAGCACCCTCCCAGAACCAAAATAGATCAAACCGATATTCAACATTCATCTCTATTTTAAAATCACCCGTTTGAAAAAATGGTTGATTGGCAACTGGATTAATAATTTTGTCACTGAATGCTCCTGGTCCAAGTTCTCGTAATTGCCATCCCCTGAGACTGTTAGGCCCTCCTACAAAGTATGATTTAACAAATGGTACGACTTGATCATCACCGCCATTAACATCGCCATAAGGTATGGCTATACCAACATTAAACCGAGCAGCAAAAGTTGATCGATCTCGTATCTTTTTATAATACCGCAGGTCACTTTCAATTCTTACAAAATTGGCAAAATTGAGCCCTCCTATGACCCAAGTTTCATCAAAACTAGATAGACCATTGACAATCCTGTTAAGCAAAAAGTTTTCTAATCCAGATACTTCAAAATCCCCAATAAAAGCAAAATAAGATCCGCGTGGGGTTGTCTTGGATTGTCTATATATGTTTAGTTCTCGAAAAAAGAATCCAGTAAATAAGTAATCGCTAAAACTCTTTTCTAGTAATGGATTACTATCTAGTATATCAGCTTGAAAGGTAGAGTCTATATCTGTATCCAACACATTGATACCGATCTGTGTCCAGATATATCTATTATATTCATCTGGTTGAAATTTGAAAGACCAAGCAGCATTGACCGTATTGAGTCTATAAGCTGAGAATATATCCGTGACACCAAAACTAAAATCTACATCAGTGCTCCCATAGAGGTTCAAGTTTTTGAATGATTTGTTTGTAAGTAGCCCGATCTTGTTTAGAAAAGGAGATAATTTAAATATATCGACAATGTGCGGTATTCTAAATGAGTTGTTGGCTTGTATACTAAATGTATTGGCTTGGAAAGATGGAATTTGAAATTCGAAAGTGCCCTCAAGTCCAAAGCTATGTGCGATCGCTTTATTTTTAAAGTTGCGATTGGTCCATCCTATATTACCACCAAATCCAAATAGATCTTGTGATGCTACACTGGGAGCTTGATTGAGCAATGAATAAAAAAGATTGGCTCCCATATCAAATGCCCACTTGTGTTTATGTGGCGTGAGATATATATCAAAGTCATAAGTCGTATCACTTGTTATACTCTTTTTAGGATCTAATTGCACAAATCGGTAAGGACTCAATCGAGACAAGGTTCGATTGGTGAGTAACTGATCTTTCTTAGCATAAAGTTCGCCTTCTTTCAAAGCCATTACTTTTTCTATGCTAGAAGGTGCAACAATAAATTTGTCCGATTTCGCATAAAACTTGCGCTCTTGCAATGTGTCAACTCTCTGGTATTGAGGTTCAACACTCGCTATGTGCTCAGTATAGACATTGATCTTACCGATACTATATCGCTGATGACTTTTTTCATTAATCGGATTGTAGACAAATATCTTGACAGGTACTTCGTAAATGGAACTATCTCCTCTGAACTCTACGAAGTTAGGATTGAAGGTCGCATATCCATTGTTTTGCGCTAGTTCGACTAACCGTCTTTCTTCTTCATCAAACGATGATGCATCAAGTGGGTCTCCTATATTTATTTTTCTTTCATGTTCATGTTGCGCAAATAGCTGAGCCAGTTCTTCATCCTGACTTTCTAATTCTATTGACTTGATATAATATCTCTGACCTAAGTTTATATCATAGGTAACAAGCACCTTTTTGTTTCTAATTTCTTCGATATAGTTAACCTCCGCATGATAAAATCCCTTACGATTTCTGAGGTATTGCTGCATCGAAGATGCGCTTTCTTGAGTAAGCACTTCATTGTATAGAGTGAATGGTGTACCCCATGTTCTAGGATTGAGCCATATCTTTTTGACGGGTTTTTGCTTCAACAATCCTTTTAGATCAGTTTTTAGAAGGCTTTTGTTGATTCTTCCGTCGGTAGTATTAATCTTGTAGAAGTTTTTAATAAGAGCAAACTCTTCTTCTTGAAGATGTTTAGTCGATCCACAGCTGGATATTATCAGTACGCTAACTAAGATATATGCTACCTTTACCATGTTGCAACGCCACTGATTATAAGTCTTTATGGTATCCAAGTCTTCGATTAAGTTCGTTCAGTCACTTAAGCTGAAAAAGTACAGACAAAAGTATAATTTATTCGTCGTTGAAGGCGAGAAGTCTGTACAGACATTATTGAGTCATGATGCAGCATCTCTCCATCAGCTATATGCAATATCAGCATGGATTGAATCTTCCGATACTAGGGTTAATCCTAGGTTGGTCGAAACTTGTACTAAAGAAGAGTTAAAAAAGCTGTCTTTACTAAGTAATCCACCTGATGTACTCGCTCTTTGGACCATACCACAAGAATTGCCTAGTGCCTTAGAAGATGCAGAGAAGGTCATATATCTTGATGATGTTCAGGATCCTGGCAATATGGGTACCATCATCAGAATCGCAGATTGGTATGGTGTAGACCTGGTAGTTAGGTCCGTGGATAGCGCTGATTTTTTTAACCCTAAAGTTGTTCAAGCCACTATGGGTAGCATCGGTAGTGTAGGATTACTCACTTTGAGTAAGTCAGATTTTGCCATTCACATGGCTTCACATCATAAAGTGGGCGCTGACATGAATGGAGCTTCAACGCTACAGTCTCACAGTGAGAAGTTATGCCTCGTTATAGGTAACGAAGGTCATGGGGTCTCAGATATCATCCAAAGCTCTTTAGATGAACG
>CAZRXJ010000065.1:0-8018 GCA_964604025.1 uncultured Saprospiraceae bacterium
ATATACCGAAGACTGTGCGCTTAGAGATATCCCTGCGGATGATTGTTCTTTATTGGACAAGTTGGTTAGCGATTATGCCAATGCAAATATTTTTTGGCTAATTGTAATTTCTACTTGTTTTACAATCAGTCAAGTGTTTAGATCGGTAAGATGGAAGTTACTCTTAAGGCCTATGGGTTATGAAATATCTCATTTCAATTCTTTTGCTACCCTAATGGTTGGATACTTTGCAAATCTTGGTATCCCAAGAATCGGAGAATTTGTCAGGGCAGGTATGATCAGCAAATATGAAGATGTAGCTATAGAAAAAGCATTTGCAACTATAGTGATCGAGAGAATCGTAGATGTCATCATGTTGTTGATTATGATCATTTTAGGGTTAGTATTTCACTACGATGCTTTATGGGGTTATGTCAAGGAGCATATCAATGTATCTACTTCATCATTGTTGACTATAATTGGAATCCTGGTAGTAGGAAGTGTCTTAGGTTTATATCTTTTAAAAAAGATATTATCCTTAGACAATGACAAACTCCACCCGATAGCCAGAAAGATAAAAGACTTGATTGAAGGTTTTGTAGAAGGCATAATGGAGATTAGAAATCTCCCACAGATGGGTATGTTTATATTTTACTCGATAGGGATCTGGGTGATGTATTATCTTATGCACTATCTGGCTTTTTTCGCATTTGAGCCTACTTCTCATTTAAGTGCAATTGACGGCATTTTAGTTTTTGATTTTGGAACCCTAGGGGTTGTTTTTCCATCGCCGGGTGGTATGGGAAGCTATCACTTTATGATTAAAGAAGCATTATTGATATTTGGTATCAATACTGTTGACGGCTTTTCTTTTGCTATGATTACTTTTTTTACATTGACGATATTCTGTACTATTTTCATCGGACTTATAAGTTTGATTCTACTGCCTATCATCAATCAGAAAAAGGTAAGATAAGACGACTATGGATAACGCCAATATATACTCAAGTATAGATCAGTATCAAGCAGATCATAATGCTTCTGCCTCATCTGCTGTATTTACCAATGGATGTTTTGATATTCTACATAAAGGTCATATCGCTTGTTTGGAGGCTTCTAAGAAGTTAGGAGATTTTCTGATCATTGGGCTCAATAGTGACTCATCCGTTAAAAGGTTAAAAGGCCCTCATCGCCCCATCAACAAATGGGAAGATAGAGCTTATGTTCTATCTCGTCTTAGATGTGTAGATTGTGTTATCGGGTTTGATGAAGAAACTCCTATCGACTTGATCAAGGCATTAAGACCTGATATCATCACCAAGGGTGGAGACTATAAAGAAGACGAGATGATCGGTGGATCATTTGTAAAATCTTATGGCGGTCAGATTGTTATCTTGCCTTACATCTCAGGGTACTCAACCACCAAGATCATTGACAAGAATAGCATAAAATAGAATCTCAAATTATAATGAATCAAAGAATAGCACATATAGCTTTAGTAGTAAAGGATTATGATGAAGCCATTCAATTTTATACGAAGAAATTAGATTTTGACCTTTTAGAAGATACCACATTAAGTGAAGAAAAAAGGTGGGTGATAGTTGCGCCAAAAGGTGCGAAAGAATGCAGTCTACTTTTGGCGAAAGCCGCAAATGATGAACAGTTGAAGAGTGTAGGAAATCAAAGTGGCGGTAGGGTTTTCTTATTTCTATTTACGGATGACTTCAAGAGTGATTACAACAAATTGAAAAACAGAAATATCAACTTCGTCAGACCGCCACAAGAATATGATTATGGTACAGTAGCGGTATTTGAAGATCTGTATGGCAATATGTGGGACCTCTTAGAACCATCAAAAAACAACAAAGGTTGGATTCAATCAAGTGTCTTATCTTAAACAAGGAGTCTCGTACATGTCTGTGTCGTAGGTAAAAATTTAAGAAGTTAACTTTGATGAAAATTAGACTTATATGATCCTCAGTGAGATAACTGACTACCTCGAACAGATAGCTCCTCTACGATTTCAAGAGAGCTATGACAATGCTGGATTGATCGTCGGTGATAAAAAGATGGATGTATCGGGTATCATGGTGTCACTTGATGCGACTGAAGCTGTGATAGAAGATGCTATCGCTCACAATTGCAATGTCGTCGTATCACATCACCCGATTGTGTTTAAAGGGATTAGAAAGTTCAACCCTGACTATTATGTTGACCGGGCTGTTATCATGGCTATCAAGCATGATATCGCGCTATATGCTATACATACTAATCTGGACAATGTGCTACAAGATGGTGTCAATCAAAAAATAGGGCAAAGGCTCGAACTCTCAGGTATAAATCCACTCAGACCACACCCCTCTGCCTTAACCGAGTCATCTTATGAACTTGGCGCTGGGGCACTAGGAAGTTTATCAAGTGCTATGAGCGGTGTTGAGTTCATATCCTATGTAAAAGACAAGATGTCTTTGCGAGTTGCCAAACACACTAAGATATTGGATACACCTATCTCAACTGTAGCACTTTGTGGAGGATCTGGAAGCTTTCTACTGCCTGCCGCGATCAGTGCTGGAGCTCAAGTATTTATCACTGCTGACTTCAAGTATCATGAGTTCTTTGATGCTAATGATGAGATCATGATAATGGACATCGGACATTATGAGAGTGAGTACTTCACCATTGAGCTTTTACATGAGCTTTTATCTAAGAAATTCCCTAACTTCGCGGCCCGTTGCACAAAAGTGATAACGAACCCAGTATTTTATTCATAATATCTCTAGAATGGCGAAGACGACAAAAGGTGTTTCTGACAAACTAAGACAGATCTATCAATTACAACTTATTGATTCTAAGATAGATAAGATCCAAGTACTTAAAGGCGAACTTCCGATCGAAGTGAGTGACCTTGAAGACGAGATCATAGGATTGGAGACCCGTACTAATAAGTTAAAAGAAAAGATAGCAGATATCGACCATGATATCAGCTCACACAATGCTAACATAAAGGAGTCTACCTTGCTGATCGAAAGATATGAGAAGCAACTTGACGACGTAAAGAATAATCGCGAATACGAAGCTTTGACAAAAGAAATTGAGATGCAAAATCTCGAGATTCAATTGTCAGAGAAGAAGATAAAAGATGCATCCTTGTCTAAGGAGACTCGAGAAACTACTCTAAGTGAGGCCGATGAGAAGTTGAAGGGCAAGCAAGAGAACTTATCTGTTAAGAAAGTAGAGCTTGAAAAGATCATCCAAAAGACAGATACTGAAGAAAAAAAATTAAGAAAGAAGTCTGACAAAGCGAGAGCCGATATTGACGAGCGTATACTTAAGTCATACGATCGCATCAGAAGTCGCTACCGCAACGGATTAGCTGTGGTAACCGTTAAGAGAGATTCATGCGGTGGTTGCTTTAATAGGATACCACCCCAGCTACAGATTGAGATAGGCATGTACAAAAACCTCATGGCTTGCGAGCACTGTGGCAGAGTCTTAGTTGATGACGTTATAGCTGAAGAACTAGAAGCGGCTGTTGCATAACTTGAGTTCGGCGACATATTTTCCTTACAGATTAGCTCTGATATAGGAGAGACTATCATCTATATCCTCATATACTTCAAATGCCCTATTGAAGTATATATACCATAATGCTCCACTGATAAGATATGCCAGCCCATATGCCATCGCTACAGAATCAAATGGTATCCCATTAAGCCCTACTTCATGTAGTCTGATCAAAAAGATAGGTGAGAATAAGATATAGAACAATGAGACCAGTAGCAATCTCGATCTCTTGATATCCATGGCCTTCTCTAGGTAAGTCATCTTCAATAGTATGAACTTCTTGCCATTCGAACTTGCTCCTACCTTATCAGGTGTATCATTTTGGCTTTCTTTGATCACAATATTCATGCGGTAATGAGCAAGACCAATGGCTACAACTATTGCTAATAACATAATTATGTCCGCTGCATAAGAACCTGTTGTGATCATATGCCAGATCAATATGATCACAAGAGGAACACCCAAAAGTATATAGTGTATGCTTGCGTTCTCTTGATCACCGCGATTGCGTAGACTTTCAATTATCTTATTGACTTCTTCCTGAAGCATATGATATTTGTCGTCAGATGTGGCATCATTTTGATTTTGAAAGAGATTGACTTTCTTTACAATCTCTTGATAACGACTCTTGCGATACATTGCATCCATAAGAAAGATGTGTACTAAGTCTACTGATCATAGACTTTAGTCAGATGCATGAAGATAAGCAATTATAAGTTTGATCTTATCTTAGGAAGCTTCTTGAAGACCTCTAACCAATAGGGACACTTCATCGTTGATCACTTCTATGAAGCCTCTTTCGATGGTATAAAGAGACTTACCACCCTCATCATCCAATATTCTAACTTCTCCTTCGCCCAACGATGATACGATAGGTGCGTGGCCACTAAGTATCTCAAATTGGCCTGATGTACCTGGCACTTTGACAGATTTGACAGTACCCGCAAATACTTCTTTCTCTGGTGTAAGGATAACTAAGTTCAATTGCTATGGATTTATAAGTCTATTAAAGATTATTCTTGAGCCTCAGCAAGTAACTTCTCACCTTTAGCTATAGCCTCGTCTATATTACCTACTAAGTTAAACGCCGACTCAGGATACTGATCTACCTCACCATCCATGATCATATTAAATCCTCTTATTGTCTCCTCAATCGGTACAAGCACACCTTCAAGACCAGTAAACTGTTCAGCTACGTGAAATGGTTGAGACAAGAATCTCTGTACACGTCTTGCTCTTGTTACGATCAACTTGTCTTCGTCAGACAATTCTTCCATACCAAGTATCGCAATGATATCTTGAAGTTCTTTATATCTCTGAAGAATATTGATCACTTTAAATGCTGTGTTATAATGTTCATCACCGATGATCGCTGGATCAAGGATACGCGATGTACTGTCAAGTGGATCTATCGCTGGATATATCCCTTCGGCTGCAAGCTTTCTGCTCAATACTGTTGTCGCATCAAGGTGAGCAAAAGTGGTCGCTGGTGCTGGATCTGTCAAATCATCCGCCGGTACATAAACGGCCTGAACAGATGTGATAGACCCTCTCTTTGTTGAGGTAATACGCTCTTGCATGACACCCATCTCAGTCGCCAACGTAGGTTGGTATCCTACCGCTGATGGCATACGTCCCAACAATGCCGATACTTCAGATCCGGCTTGTGTAAATCTAAATATATTGTCAATAAAAAATAAGATATCTCTTCCACCAGAAGGATCTGACAGATCTCCATCTCTATAATATTCTGCTACTGTAAGGCCAGAAAGTGCAACTCGAGCACGAGCACCGGGAGGCTCATTCATCTGTCCAAATACCAATGTCGCTTTAGAATCTTTAAGTGCCTCTTGATCGATCTTAGACAAATCCCATCCTCCTTCTTCAAGCGAATGCATAAAGTCATCACCATACTTGATCACATCAGATTCAAGCATCTCTCTTAAGAGGTCATTACCTTCACGAGTACGCTCTCCTACTCCGGCAAATACTGAAATACCTTCATATGCCTTGGCTATGTTATTGATCAACTCCATAATCAATACCGTCTTTCCAACTCCTGCACCTCCAAATAATCCAATCTTACCACCTTTAGAATAAGGCTCAATAAGGTCGATCACTTTGATACCTGTAAATAGTACCTCTGTCTCAGTACTTAAGTCTTCATATAATGGTGGCTTCCTATGTATAGGGTAAGCATTATCATCTATAGCCACAGGGCCGATACCATCGATCGCTTCACCTACAACATTAAATAGTCTTCCCTTAATCGCCTCCCCTGTAGGCATGGCAATCGGTCTGCCAGTATCAGTAACCGACATACCCCTAGTTAGCCCATCAGTGGCATCCATAGCAATCGCTCTGATACTATCTTCACCCAGATGTTGTTGGCACTCAAGGATCAATTTCTCACCATTCGTTTTTTCTATCGTAAGTGCATTAAGTATCTCTGGAAGAACCGCTCCTTCCGCTTCAAAACTTACATCTACAACAGGTCCAATGATTTGCTTTATTTTTCCAACGTTTGCCATGCTATAATTGCCTTTTAAAATTTGCGCGAAGATAGTGTTATATCCTTGTTTTTATTGAGATGTGGAAAGAAAAAATATAGGAAAATGAGATAGTTTGCTTACTCGTAAAATCACTGAAATATAATGGGCGATTTCTAGCAAATGAAATATAAAATATGGCTCTTTAAATGACATTATTTGTGGTCACCGCCAAATACGCCATATCGAGAAGACCTAATCAAGCTGCTTCTAACCAAAACTGATTGGCTTCATCACTTGGTGTGATCTTAACTTCTTCTGCATTTATCATTTCCAAAAGGGAAAGAAATGTGATGATGGCATGCATACGATCTCGCAGTTCAGAGAATAGCGACTCAAATGAAGTCTTTATATCTTTCTGAATCTTGCCAAATATATAATCCTTCTGATCTTCAACCGAGTAGTCATATTTAAATACAATATGGCGAGGTTTGGTATTACGGATTTTCATTTTGGTCATCACCGATTCGAAGCTCTTAAACAACTTGAACAATGTCAATGATTCTAACTCTATATCGACGAGTGCTTTTTCTGCTATCGTCCTGATCTCCTTGCGGGTATTACCTCTTTGAGTGATTTTCTTACGATCTTCTTCCAATATCTGAAAATCACCAATAACATCCTTAAATCGCTTATACTCAAGTAATCGCTGAGCCAACTCTTGTCTTGGATCTATCTCTTGGCCATCCTCATCCAGTTCTGGTCGTGGTAGCAACATCTTAGCTTTGATCCGCATAAGCGTAGCGGCAACAAGGATAAACTCACTGGCTACATCAATATTGAGTTCTTCGAGTGTACGTATGTAACCAAGAAAATCTTGAGTGATCTTAGCAATTGGGATATCCATGATGTCAATCTCATCTCGCTCTATAAAGAATAATAACAGATCGAAGGGGCCTTCAAACTGTTTGATCTTTATTGTGAAACTATCTTGAGATTGATTCATAGGGACGAAGGTAATCAAAGGAATAATAGGTCAGCGACACAACTAAAATTAAGATTCATGAATCTCAACAAAATATACTTTAGCATAAAGTGTTTTCAGTGACATATATCGTCTATAGCATTGAACTTTCGTGCTCAGACCATAGTTCGATCTTTAAAATCACAACATGAAATACATACTCCTATTCACTTTATTGACTTTTGTTACTAGTGCAGATAGCCAATCTACTGATACCCAGAAGCAAGCACAAAAAATAGTTGACAAAGCCATAAAGACTCACGGAGGCAAAAAATATAATGACGCCCACTTCTCTTACGTCTTTAGAAAGCACAATTATACATTTCACTATGACAAAGGAGCATATATCTATCAGCGATATAATAGTGCCAATGACACCAAAGATGTCTTGACTAATGAAGGCCTGAAAAGATATGTTGCAGGTAAAGAGCAAAAGTTGAGTTCTAAAGAATATAAGACCCACTCTAGCTCAGTTAACTCAGTGCATTATTTTGCCTTTCTTCCTTTCTTTCTCAACGATGCTGCAGTACATAAAGACTTAGTAGGAGAAGCGACCATTAAAGGAAAATTGTATTATAAGATCCAAGTCACATTTGATGAAGAAGGTGGTGGTCAGGATCATGATGACATGTATATATATTGGATCAACAAGAAGAGTCATAGTGTCGATTATCTGGCATATTCATTTCATGTCAATGGTGGAGGTGTTAGATTCAGATCATCATATAATCGAAGGAGTATTGGAGGTATAGTGTTTCAAGATTATATCAATTATAAGCATGATAAGAACACCTCAGTAGCTGACCTAGATAGTCTATATGAGGCTGATAAGTTGACAGAGTTGTCCAGAATAGAGTTGGTTAATATCGAGCAGATATCAAGGTAACAGTTATTGGATGACTCCAAATAAAAAGCCCAAGTTTGCTCCCAAACTCAGGCTCTTTCGACTAAGGTCTCAAAAT